>JBDUAU010000311.1:0-3186 GCA_040004485.1 Saprospiraceae bacterium | reverse complement strand
GCATCTCAATAAGAAATACAACTGGCAGTCTTTAAAGAAACTGAGTGGTGGTGATCTGATGGATCATTACTCTGACATGCTGCGTGAACTGGCGAAAGAGGAAGGATTGCTCGGTGAGATTTTTACGCAGGCTCAAAACAGATTTAATAATCCTGTTAGTCTGAAGAAACTACTCAATCTCATTGAAGAAGATGAATGGACCTCTATGGATGTGGATGTGAAAGGTGCAGCGTTTGAAGGGCTGCTGGAGAAAGCAGCAAGTGAGGGAAAGAAAGGAGCGGGTCAATATTTTACACCCAGGCCATTGATACAAAGTATGGTCAGGCTCATGAAACCAGATCCAAGAGGTATTAAAACTTTCACCTTAACAGATCCGGCTTGTGGCACGGGTGGATTTCTGGTAGCGGCGTATGAATGGCTGATGAAAGAAACTAAAGGAGCGATACCCAGGGAAGATGCGAAGCGTATCCGTGAGAAGACATATTATGGTCAGGAACTTGTGGCACGTCCGCGTAGACTTGCACTGATGAATATGTACTTGCATGGTGTGACGCCCAAGATCAAACTCGGCGATACCATATATAATACACCAGGGAGTGAAAAGTTTGATGTGGTATTAGCAAATCCTCCCTTTGGCACAAAAGGAGCGAACCAGGCACCTGAACGCGATGACTTTACTGTGGAGACCAGTAATAAGCAATTGAATTTTGTGCAGCACATCATGAGCACACTTAAAACAGGAGGACGTGCTGCAATCGTGCTCCCGGATAATGTATTGTTTGAAGACAAAGCAGGTGAAGTCTTTGAGATCCTGATGGAGGATTGCAACCTACACACCATCCTGCGACTGCCGAGAGGAACGTTTACACCTTATGCTCAAGGTGTAAAAGCTAATGTCATTTTCTTTCAAAAAGGAATTCCAACTGAGAAAGTCTGGATTTATGACAACCGAAGCAATATCGAAGGGATCACCAAGAAAGACAGGCCACTGACAGCTAAATATTTTGAGGACTTTGAAAAATGTTATGGTGCAGATCCAAATGGAAAGAGTAAAAGAAAGGATCAAGGTGAGACAGGACGATTTCAGTCTTTTACTGTGGATGAAATTAAAAAGCGGAATTATAAACTGGATATCACCTGGCTGAAGGACGAAAGTATTGAAGATGCGGATAGTTTGCCGGAACCTGATGTTTTGGCTACTGAGGCGATAACTGAGTTGGAGGCGGTGGTGGATGATTTGAGGGAAATACTGACATTATTAGAGAATGGAAATGGTCAATAAAAGATCAATAAACACTTCAGACTCAAGATTACCTATAGGATGGGTAAAAATTGAACTAAAGCAATTAGGTCAGTATATTAATGGAAGGGCTTTTAAACCTACGGAGTGGAAAACAACAGGTTTACCAATAATTAGAATTCAAAACTTAAATAACTCTGCTGCAATATTCAATCACAGTCCATTGCAGCATGAACGTAAATACTTGGTTAAAGAAGGCGATTTACTTATGGCTTGGTCTGCATCCTTGGGTGTTTATATTTGGGATAAAAAGGATGCTTGGTTAAATCAACATATCTTTAAGGTAATTCCCAATACATATTTAGTTACAAAAAGGTTTCTGTATTATGCATTACAAGAAGCGATTGAAGAATTTTATTTAAAATCTCATGGCTCAGGAATCGTCCATATAACTAAGCCAGTTTTTGAATCACATGAAATTCCTATTCCTCCTTTAGAAGAACAAAAACGCATTGTCGACAAACTCGACGCCATCATGGACAAAGTGGAAGGCAACAAGCGGCGGTTGGAAAAGATACCTGTGCTGCTCAAGCGCTTCCGGCAGGCTGTACTGGCGGCGGCGGTGAGCGGGAGGTTGACGGAGGAGTGGAGGGAAGAGAACTCAGGGTTGAATGGAAAGAATTGCTTGAAAGAATCATATAATGAACGACTAATAATATATAATAAGAATCTTACAAAATCAAAGACAGATAATCAAAGGAAACCATCTAGGCCTTGTGATTTAGTAATTATTGAGAATGGAGATTTTGACATTCCTCAAAGCTGGATCGTCACCATCCCAGAATTGATAGCTTCACCAGTAAGATATTCTTTAGCTATAGGTCCATTCGGAAGTAATTTAAAAATCTCTGATTATAAAAAATCAGGTATTCCATTGATTTTTGTAAGACATATTAAATCAAATGAATTTATTGGTCTAAATCCAAAATATGTTTCCGAGGATAAGGCAAAAGAATTAATGCCACATTCAATTGAGCCACTTGATCTGCTGATAACAAAAATGGGAGAACCCCCTGGTGATTGTGAAATTTACCCTGAAAATATGCCCAAGGCGATAATAACAGCTGATTGTCTAAAATTTCAAGTCTGGAGCAAATACTTTGATCGAATTTATTTCAAGCATTTAATAAATTCGTCTTTAATCAGAGAGCAACTAGGAATAATTACGCAGGGCGTTGCCCAGCAGAAGATTAGTCTTGAGAGATTTAAAACACTACATTTTCCATTGCCCCCACCTGAGGAGCAAAAAGAGATTGTACGAAAAATAGAACTGCTTTTTTCTTTCGCTGATAAAATCGAGGCTCGTTATGCTAAAGCCAAAGCAATGTTGGATAAATTACCTCAGACCATTTTAGCCAAGGCGTTTCGGGGGGAGCTTGTGGCTCAGGACCCAAGTGATGAATCGGTGAGTGTTTTACTTGTAAGTATCAATGCTGAGAAAGAATCAATAGCATTAGCAAAGGCTGGCAGAAAGGCTGAAGGACAGAATGGCAGAAAGGTGTTGAAAACTGCACCTGAAAAGAATACCTTGAAAGCAGAGAAAAGCAAACGTGCAAAAATTAAAAACGGCCGTTAAGCTAAATGCAAACTGAATTATTTCATACGGATCAATATAACATGGACAAACTTACTATTGATGAGTTGTTCAGACGCAGTAAGAAATATCAGGGCAGTAAGGCGTTTTTACAATTCTTCAACTTTATCGCAGGCTTTCATCATTATTCCCGATTCAATACTATGCTAGTTTATCTGCAGGATGATACGGTTACCTTTTTTGGCGGCACCCATTTCTGGAATAAGAAATTTAATCGCACGGTCAAAGAAGAAGCAAGGCCTTACGTCATCCTGCAGCCTTTTGGTCCAGTCATGCTGGTTTATGATGTAAT
>JBDUAU010000073.1:0-3186 GCA_040004485.1 Saprospiraceae bacterium | reverse complement strand
TTCGACTTGCTCTAGCGCAACCTTGTGCTACAGCTCAGCAACCGGCGGAAGAGGCAGAAGAGGCGGAAGAGGGCAGAATGCTTCGACTTGCTCTAGCGCAACCTTGTGCTACAGCTCAGCAACCGGCGGAAGAGGCGGAAGTGGCAGAAAGGGCAGAAAGGAAAGGTCTCAGAATAGTTCACGTAGGATTTTTAAAGAATGGACTTCTCTGAGGGTTTCAACATGAAGTTGGTAATACATGATGATGAGGTCGATTAATCTTCTCCTGGAATCAAGTGAAACATCGGCTTTGTTAGATGGATCGCTTTTTAAAATCATTTGTAAATGGACAAGATCAATAGAGTCCATTACATATTCATGAACTGGTCTCTTTGCTACCAAATGGCCTTCCATGAGATCGAAAAACTGTTCATTGATGTTGCCTTCAGGTATTTCAAAACCGAAACCGAGGTGATGTGAAAGTGAAACAAGGAACCTGATCAGGAAATCGCGATCATAGATAACTGATGAATCATAGCGCACCAGTTCGTCGTGCAGAAATTTAAATAATTCCGGTTGTTGGTAGGCTGTGGAGAGACATCGCGAAGTAATTTCTGCAAGACAAGTGATCACAGATGATTTGTTCATATCAAACGGGATGCTTTGATATGTGTGGTCGAGTCGGACTTCTTTGATGCGGTTTATTTTTTTGTGATCCTGGTGATAGGCCACGATCTCAACCAGTGTCAGCAATTGAAGGAACGATGCAGGGGTTATTGCTTTCGCCTTTCTGACGCTGTTGATGATGAATGTCTGATGGCCTTTTTGTTCAGTGTACATGTCTACGATCAGGCTTGATTCGCCAAACTTGACGGTGCGGAGAACGATGGCGCGGGTCTGGTAGATCACTGGAATAAAGATAGGCTAAGGCGAAGGTAGAGGTGAAGGGAACGCCATTTATTCTAAATGATTCTGAGGAAAAAAAAAAGCCGGCGAGACTGCCGGCTTTAAAGTTCATACATCCAATGGGCTTAAATCTATAAGTCAGGATGATACTCTTTTATGTTCTGGACAAATTCTTGCAATTCTTTAGGATTTGAACATCCTATATTGATTTCTTCATTGTCCTTCATGGTCAGATGCAGACATGTATTACCCGTGCGTGAAGTCATAGAAGTAAGGCTTGACAACATCGCATTCCATTCGTGCAATTTGGATTCACTGGGTAATTCTACGATCTCAGTTGAAGCTACGTCTTCCCATTTGATTTTACGTTTTACCGTTCCTACTGGGAGCATGCTCAGCTTGATGTTTTTCTCATTATACCGGGCGATAAGGCGGATGGAATTGAAATAGTAGAATAAACCTGAAAGGATCAGGATGACCAGGGCCATACCCAACAGAAGATTCCGGTTTGGTTCAGCACTTTTCAGAACCTGTACCAATCCCATGATGCCTAAAGTGATCAAAGTCCCGATAAGGAGCATGAGATCCCACTGACGGAGGCGTTGAGTTTCTTTATACTTGATTTGAGCCATTTTATAAATCGATTAAGATAATTTACACTGAATTTACATTAAAGTTACAAATAACTGCCGGGTTTAGTTCCAAACCTCTATTCTCGTTTACAAATAATTAACGCCGGGGGGATATTTTATAGTATAACTCATTGATTATTAGATCATACCGGAATGTTATGTGAATGTAAATTTATTTATCTGAATTGCATTTCCAACCGCAATTGGTTTGATTTTATAATAGCAATAATCACACCAATTTATATATGTGAGAAAAATTGCATATAAATTAAAACATTAATACTGTTAACCAAATGAAGGCTGAAGCCAATGTGTTCCAATAACTTGGATATAATGCCATTCTATACTGGTGCCACCAGTACTCGTGCTACCAGTACTCGTGCCACGAGGTCATAACTCCTTGATAATGCACGTATTTATAAGTGGAACGATGGTACACAAAAGTGGCTATAATTGGTCAGGAGGAGCCTCACTTAAACCTACTTATGAATCGCACGGCATTTAAAACAAGTATTCGAGGGCTATCTTATTTTTGATTCTATTCCCTTTTACTAAGATTTCCAAAACTCATGGAAGACCAAAATCAAGATCAGGACAGATCTCAAAGACCACCCGAAGTCCCAAAAGTGATAAGTTCTACTCCATTTGACATACCTCAGAACTTCTCTTCCAAGATGTCGGATACTGTCACTGACTGGGCCGGAGTTGAACGTCTTGAAGGGTTTAAATTGGGTGACGTATTCTCAGAAGCGCTTAAAAAACATTCAAGGGATGAAGTGGAAGATTACTGCATGACCCAAAGTTCTACAGAGTGTTTATCATTGCAGTCATTCTGCATATGATATGGAACAGTCCTGTCGAATTACCATTTTATGCTAAAAACATTATTCTTGGGATTGTGGGTTGGATTATCATCTTTTCCCTTATTCAAAGTGGCCTGAAACATATAAAAGAAGAGAAGACAATCGCACTACAACAAAATGATACCAGAGACTAAAGAGTACACATACCAGCCCGGGACATGTAATCTCGGCAAACAAGAAATTAATCGTCGGTTTCGGATTGGGTTTATAGGACTTGGTCTGATGATCATTTTGATGCTAAGCATTACTTTTTTTCATCTTGCTACTATTTACAAAATATTTCTTTTCATTCCGGCATTCTATTCTGTGTCGGGTTTCGTCCAGGCCTTTAATAAATTCTGTTATATATATGGACTAAAAGGAGTGACCAGCCTGACCGGAAGAAAAAAATTCGAACATGTATCCGATGAAATTTTCTTTAAAGCTGATCGTAAAAAAGCCTTTGCCATTATCACGATCACTGCATTGAGTAGTGCTGCAATGACGATTTTGTATATTCTGCTCTCTTCCTAAGAAGTCCATAAAAAATTACATACAATTTTGAACTTGTTTTAATTCTTCTTGTCTTACTTAGATCTGCGCTAAATCTTATAATGCTAAGCATTGATTCGATTGGACCATTTGCCTTTCGGTGTATATTTGACCTTCAGAAAAACTAATAAAAAAACAATTTATGAAAAGAACAGCAACCGCTAATTGGAAAGGAACAGGTAAGGAAGGAAATGGAAAAATGCAAACACAATCAGGTGTCTTGAACGAACATAAATATGCCTATGAGACACGTTTTGAAGATGGTGTCGGGACCA
>JBDUAU010000138.1:0-10738 GCA_040004485.1 Saprospiraceae bacterium | reverse complement strand
CAAGTGATCAAGTGATCAAGTGATCAAGTGATCAAGTGATCAAGTGATCAAGTGAAATAGAAACCAAATTAAAGATAATTAAATAGAATATTGAATGAGTAATAGAAATTATAATAAATGATAAACTCACCAGTTCATTTTATTGCCAGATCTCTTGATCGCCCGATCACTCGATCACTCGATCTTTTTATAGTGTTTCCGGCATTGTATATTTTCTGCCTTTATTTTGTTCTTTAAGCCATGACATCAGCGGATCAAAGTAACGGACAAGAGCTTTTGCATTCATGTCTTCTCCGGTAGATTCCTTCATGACATCACGCCAGTCTTTTGTGGCACCTGATGACATGATCTTTTTCAGAAAATCACCAACTTCTTTATGTCCAAAATAATTCGTCGCGGTCGCAGGCTGATGAAGTATTTTTTCGGCGATGTATTGATGCAACTGGAATAAGATCACATAGGACAAGGCATAGTCATAATATTGAGCTGCATCATCATTGATGTGTGTTTTTGTGCAGGCGTCACAGTAGATATCTCCACGTGCTTCCGGAGGAACTATCCCCTGATATTTTTTAGCGAGTTCCCACCATTTGTTATTGAATTCACTTTCAGGAAGGTTGTCAGCATATAGTGCTTTTTCGAATTCGCTCATTGTACCTGCTGCGAATGGAATGAAGACTGCGAAATTTAATGCCTCCTTCAACAAGATTTGAATTGAATCTGTTTTTGCATTCGCAGGTATCAGACCCTGACCTATCAGGTAGGGTTTTTGTGTAGCGGCCATTCCCATCATACTTCCCAGCGCTTCATGAAAAGCTCTGTTGGCGCCTTCGCGTAATAAAGGTGGTACTTCAGGGGTAGAGTAGGAGATGTAATAATAAATATGTCCAAGCTCGTGATTTGAGGTTTCAAACCATTCTGCATTCGGTTCGACACTCATGAGGCTGCGTACATCCTGGTTGAGATCCATATGCCATGCTGAGGCATGATTGTTTTTCTTGAGTATGGAATCGGCAGGATAAGGATATAGGTTTGATTTTAGCCAAAACGTTTCGGGTAAAGCAGGATATCCTAAACTTTTGTAAAGTGATTCGCCGGCTTTCACTATCCACTCAGGACTTTTTGTTTTAAGGACGCTATCCACATTGAGACCTTTGACATCCATCATGGAGCTCCAGTCCTGTCCCCATCGATTAGGTAGCCAATGCGCAGGAATATAATCCGGAACATCTTTTACGCCATATTTTTTAGCCAGTTCGTAGCGGGCATATGTGTGCAGTTCGCGAAACAATGGTCGAAGCTCCTGGTTAAGTCGCTTCATCATCTCCATCATTTCTGCAGTGGTGAGTCCGTAATCAGAAACTTCGTATGAAAAGAAATCAGGATAGTCGAGTGCCTGGACAGTTTCGTTTCTGAGCTTGCGGAGATTGACGAGACCACTTTTAAGGCCTTTGCCTACTTCTTTGCTTGACTCCCATGCTGCAAGCCGTTTTTGGAGGTTTGTTTCTGTCTTGAGGATATCGTCGATTTCATTCGTGGTGACATCCTTGCCATTGAGTTTGAAGGTGAAGCCAAACAATTTTTCTGTCTGAGCGATTGAAGCTTTAATTTTTTCTTTGACCAGGGGGGCTACGGTTTGTGGATTTTCACCGGCCAGGAAAAGGATGGCATCAAGTTGACGTACCTGGATAGGATTCAGTTTGTCTTTGATGCCTAGCCATTTTTTTGTGTTTTGAATATTCTCAACACTACCTGTGAAAGCAGCGAATGCTTCGTCAGCGACGCTTGATTTGTGCGCATTGATGGTATCGCCTTCTTTGATCTCTGTGTTGATCAGCCAGCTGGCTTCAGAGGAGGCGGTGTAAAGTTTCACATACGCTGTGGTATAAGTATCCAGGAAGGCCTGTGCATCTTTTTGTTCCTGAGTTGGCTCAGCAGTGGCTGGTTTCGTTTCATTTTTGCAGGAAACGAAGGCCAGGAAAGTGAATAGTGAAATGAGGATAGTCAGTTGTTTCATGTTAGGTTGAGAATTTGAACGAATGTAAACAACGGTGGGCAAATAGCCGTAAATCTTAGACGAAGAGGGGGGATTTCATCGAATTGGATGCCGGATAAAAGGATACCGGATTTCGGACTCGTGATATATTCTTCCCGCCATTCAGGAGTATTCGCAAAATTTCTTTCATGCTAAAGTTCTGACTACTGTTTCAGATATGATCAATGGCATAATCCATTTCGAATCATCCACCCATGGAATCATTCTCATAACTCAATGGCACAGCAGGATGTGCATGTTTTTTTACCCTGTCATGTGACTTTGTCAGAGCTGATAGCAGGATGAATGCAAGTATAGCTATGACAGATAACCTGATGAGACTTAAGGTCTCCCATGTTGATGCTCTTCTGACGAGTTCCGGATCTACATGATCATGATATGGCGTTCCGATCAGCGTTATTAATTCGGGTACAAAGAATCCAAATGTCATCACCAGGATGACGATATAGCCACCCATTACGATCAATATTTTTCTTCGCCTGTTGCTGTACCAATTGGCGATAAGTGCTCCACCTAAAAAAAAGAGTGTGATCGGATGAATAGGTATCCAGAAATCCTCGCCTTGTATACCGAATGGACCATTGAACATCAATAATGAGGAGGGAGGAGCTGCACTCCATCTTGGGACCAGAACAACATGTTCATAGACGCCTCCGCCAAAGACGGTCAAAATACACATACAGGCAATGATCATAGTGAAGTTTTTCGTTGATTTCATATGAGTCTGATTTGTTCTGTTACAAATTTATTCCACCACTGGCTTCTATTCGTTGTCCGTTGATCCATTCTGAATCTTCCGAGCAGAGAAATGCAATTACTTTTCCGACATCATCCGCATTGCCGAGACGGCCTAGTGCAGTATTGGCCATCATACCTGCTCTTCGTTCAGGTGGCGCATTCCGGATGGCGGCATTGTTGAAATCAGTTTCGATAGGGCCGGGAGCAAGTACATTGACAGTGATTCCTCTAGGTCCCACTTCCTTCGCCAGGTATTTTGTGAATACTTCAATAGCTCCTTTCATGGAAGCGTAAACTGAATAACCAGGATTCGCGAATCTTGTAGTACCTGTAGACATATTAATGATCCTTCCGTTGTTATTCATGAGCGGCAACAATCGTTGACAAAGAAAAAATACGCTTTTAAAATGAATATTCATAAAGCGATCAAAATCACTCTCTGTCACTTTGTCAAAAGGAATAGTGGCACCAATCCCGGCATTGTTGATCAGAAAATCAAATTTGTCCGTATTCCATTTTTGGGAAAGAGTTTGTTCAGCTTGTTTTATAAAATCATTTAGGGCGGTGAAATCTCCTGAATCATATTTTAATGCTGCAGCCATACTTCCTCCGGCTTCAATTTCTTTGACCACTTCGTCTGCCATTTCTTTTTGCGAATGGTAAGTGATGATGACATCATGGCCTTTCTCGGCCAATCTCAATGCAGCGCTCTTTCCCAGTCCTCTGCTGCCTCCTGTAATCAATGCAATTTTTGCTTTCATGAAATTAATTTACGATTTATGATGGTTGATGAGCTGTAGTACCAGGATGAGTCATGATAGGTCGAAGCATACGATTTACGATTTACGATTTTGGATCCACCGTGTGCAACCCAACCACTGGGAAATAAAAATGAGGTGATTTATTTTGCAAATTGTCATCCCGCAACATTTACTTCGTAATAGCGGAATCTTTGCTGCTCTCGAAGTACCCTCTGCTCTCTGCTCTCTGCCCTCTGCTCTCTGCCCTCTGCTATTTCACTAATGTCACATCTCCTTTGAAGATATCACTTTCGCCATCTTCATATTTCACTTCAATGTAGTAAGCAAAAACACCGGAACTCATCGTCATCTTTTTATATGTACCATCCCACCAGAATTCTGTTGAACCTATCGGAAAATACTCTGCATTGTAAACCATATTACCCCAGCGATCAAAGATCATGTATTTAGTGACGGTAATATTAAATTCATCTGAGGTTGAAAGCTGAAAAAAATCATTGATACCATCCAGGTTAGGTGAAAAACTATTGGGTATATAAATTTTACAACGTAATCTTGGAATCCTGATGGTGGTGTCTATCTGGCAACCATTTTCATCAGCGACGATAAGTTGATGCAAGCCACCAGTCAATTGTTGAAAAGAATTTTCTGTCTGAAATGAGCTTCCATCTATTGAAAAAGTAATCTGGCCTGTTCCACCGGAGAAATGAATCACCATGCTTCCTGTGATTTCTTCACATGCAGAAGGTTGTGTGATAATTCCACTGATGATTATCGGTAATGGTTCGGCAATATCAGCCGGTGCCATGGCCTTGCAGCCTGCATCATCTATGATATCAATGATGTAATGCCCGGAACCGAGATTTGAAAATTTATTTGAAGACTGAAAGTTTGTGCCGTCAATTGAATACTGTACCTGTCCAATTTCTCCCACAGGTGTTACTTCAAGCGAGCCATCAGCTATATCGCAACGAGTGGGAATGCTTTCAATGTTTCCGATGACAAGTGCATTTATTGAACTGATAGTCGTGTTTGCTGTATCGATACATCCGTTTTGATCTTTGATGGTGATTTGATAATTGGATGGAGCTAAGAAATCAAAATGATTCAGAGGTTGGAAATTAATTCCGTCGATTGAATATTCTATTTGCCCTGTGCCTCCGAGAGGAGTGACGATGATTGAGCCATCAGAGGTAGTACAATGTGAAGAATCAGTGACCATGTCTTCGATATTCATAGCTACACCGGGATTGATCAGAGCATCAGTAGTGTCCCTGCATCCATTGTCATCCCTGATGATGATCTGGTAAGTCAATGGAGTTAATTGATCAAACAGATTGCTTGTCTGAAAATTAATGTCATCGAGGGAATATGTTATTTGTCCGGTACCACCGGAAGCAGTGATTATAATGGAACCCTTATCATAGTCACACAACGGATCAACAGTGGCTACCTGATCAATCAGAACAGCCACAGGAGGACTGATCATCGCTGTCATCGTATCCTTACATCCATTGATATCCCGGATAGTCACGAGGTATGTTGCCGGACCCAGCTGGTCAAAATGATTCTTACTCTGGAAATTAATTCCATCGATTGAATATTGAACACCATTACCATTTTGAACTTCAATAATCAAGGACCCCAGATTTTCATCACACGATATTAATGAAGCAGATATGCTTTCAATAGTATCAAGAGATAATGCGGTCAGGTCAATACTATCGATAGCTATACAACCTGCAGTGTCCCGCACGGTGATCAAATAATGTCCTGAACTTAAATTGGAAAAGACAGGCGACGACTGATAACTCAACGCATCGATCGAATAACCAATCATTCCATTTCCGCCATTGACAGATACATCAATTTCTCCGTTCGAACTGCCACAGGTACTTGGAACCATAGCTACATTTTCAATGACAGGACCCGGTGAACTTAATAAAGTGACCTCTTCGATGATCGTACATCCGTTAGCATCACTGACGATAAATTGATAGCTGCCACCGGGTAAATTGCTGAATGTGTTTGAAGGCTGATAATTTACGCCATCCAAAGAATATTTCAATGGAGCTATACCTCCTGTGACATTTATGGTCAAAGAGCCATCACTATTACTACATGTTGGATTCGTACTCGATACGTCATTATAAATAATCGGAGCTGATCCGAAAAATTCATATGTACTGGCACCTCCTCCAACGCGAATATTAAGCTGACATTTTAACTGAAGTGATTTCGAAGCGAAATTGATTTCATAGATATCTGAATTGCCACTGGAAATAGCATAACAGTTAATGCTGTCACAGCTGGCGGAATATGAAACGATCCCGAATATTTCTCCAAAAATATTTTCATCAATAGCAATTGAGCTGTTTGCAGGATTATTCAGATCTACTAATATTATTCTGTCATTTTCTGCGGCTGCATACAATTTCCCTTTGTAAAAGGTGAGGTCGCCGGTGGCCCTGAATCCTATGAATCCAAGAAAAGTACCCGTGCCCGTTGAATTATCATATGAAAACAATGCACCGGTATCCCCGGTTGAATATGATATCCCGGTAGCTGATGTAGTGAGAGAATTGAATCGTTGGCCTGCCCCATTAAATTGATACACATTGGTAGTGGCCCCTGACAATGTGTCGATTTTAAATAAATTTCCTCCGGAATCAATACCATATAAAGTTCCGTCCGGATGAAATGATATATCTGTGATGCCCCGCGATAACTGTACGATTTGTGTGTAATTGCACGTCACAATGTTCAATCTGTAGATGCGGTTATTTGTGGAGCTGAGGTAAATAACCTGTCCGAATAGTTGTCCAAGACAGAAGAAAATAACCGGAAGAAGTATTATTTTTTTCATCAGTCTATTGCATCGTGACACCTGCTGTCGTGGCTAAATCCGGATAATCTGTGATGATACCATCAACGCCCCACCGGACAAGTTGTTCAATTTCTTCTTTCGTATTGACTGTCCATGGAATCACTTTAATACCCAGCGCATGGGCTTGCTTAATAGTTGATTCTGTCAATGTCTTATAATCAGGACTGTAGATCTCTGGTTTGAAAGAAAGCTTTTCAAGATTCTTCTTCAGATTTTTTCCTTTTTCGACGAGATAGGAAATATAAAATTCACGAGGCGTAATTTTATGCAACTCTTCCAGGACATTGATGTCAAATGATTGCAGTGTTACCCGGTTGGCCATACCCAGGCGATTAATATCTGATAATACAATCGCAACAAATTCTTTTGGTTCAGGATTATAAACATTGTATCCCTTCGGATCAGATTTGATTTCAATATTGTACCTGGGTTGTCTGTATTTATTTTCAGCGGCAAATATTTCAACTGAGCGAAAAACCATTTTGAGTGTTGGTTTGACAGTTCTTACCTGCACCTGGCTAGGGAAGTTGGGATTTCCACGACTGCCGCCGTCAAAACTCTGTATTTCATCATAATTCATTTGGTACAGGTTGAGACTTTTTTCTTCGGATTTTATCACAGGCGTTCCATCAGGATGGGAGCAAATGGCAGAAGACATCCATGGTTCATGTGAAACGACAATCTGACCGTCTTTAGAAATCACCACATCCATTTCAAGGGTTGAGACTCCAAGCTCTACGGCTTTTAGAAAGCCGGGCATTGAGTTCTCCGGCATCAGGCCACGGCACCCACGGTGTCCCTGCCAGTCAATTTTTTGCTGAGCCAAAGCGTGCTGGAATGTGAGTAAAACAAATAGAATATGGCATATGCATCGAAGATCCCTCATCAGGGTACAAGATAAGGTTCAAACGAGGTCGGAAGGTAGGCGAAGGCGAGTATTTATCCTGTTTAAGAGCAATTAAAAGAATGATTTACCCTTTCCTGGCAAAAAGACCAAATTCGGGTATTTCGGCCTTTAAAAACCGGTCAAATGCTTACTACTTATCGCATAGAATAAGAATTATCTTGTGGCCACCAATTAAAGCAGGACGATGAAAAAGATATATGGCGGCAAACTGATACAGCCCCTTTTGGCTGTACTCTTTTTTCTGATTCTCAGTGTGATGTATTTTTTGCCCCAACTCCAGGGCAAAGTCCTACAACAATCTGATATCATGAGCGGTAGGGCGATGGCACATGAATCCATCACCTACCAGGAGAAGTTGCACAGGCCTATTTTATGGACCAATTCAATGTTTGGTGGTATGCCTACATACCAGATCAGTTCGCCGCAGAATAACAACCTGATCAAATGGGTAGACAAGGTTCACCAACTGTTTATAAGTCGGCCTATCGGTTACTTTTTAGCTGCCATGCTTGGTTGTTATATCGTGCTTTTGTGCCTTGGTGCCGGCCATTGGCCTGCCATGCTGGGTGCAGTGGCTTTCGGACTTACGACTAATCAGATTTCATTATATGAGACAGGCCACATGAGTAAGTTCATGACTGTTGTCTATAGCTCGTATGTGATAGCAGGTGGAATCCTGGCCTACCAGAAAAAATATATCATGGGCGGGATAGTGTTTGCAGTAGGAATGGCATTGAGTCTATACAACAACCATGTACAGATGACGTACTACATCGGGCTCTTTATGATCTTGTATGTCATCATGGCTTTTGTGCTGGCTATCAAGAGGAAGGAACTTTCATCTTTTGCTACTGCTTCCGGGATTTTGGTGATTGGTTTGATCCTGGCGATCGGGTCTTCGAGTTCTAAATTGTGGACCACTTATGAATTCAGTAAGGACACTATGCGTGGAGGAGCAGTACTTGAGACGCCTGTTGATGCTAATGGGATCAGTACAAAGAGTGGAGGTTTGAATTGGGATTATGCGATGCAATGGAGCAATGGACTTGAAGATGTTTTTGCCATGCTTATTCCTCGTGCAGCCGGTGGTAGTGGGGCAGAGCCTTTGTCAGCTAATTCAGCATTGGCAAAAGATCTTAAATCGAAAGGTGTTGATCCAAATTTTGGAATGCCATTATACTATGGTTCATTACCGTTTACCTCAGGGCCTTCCTATTTAGGAGCGTCGGTTCTTTTTCTTTTTGTGTTTGGTCTTTTCTATATGAGGCCTTCTCTCCGTTGGTGGATACTTGGTATCACGGTGCTTACAGTATTGATGTCGATGGGTAAACATTTTGCTTTACTCAACAGACCGTTGTTTGACCTGCTGCCGATGTACAATAAATTCAGGGCACCCAGTTCGATACTCAGTATCACTGCATTGATCGTACCTATCGGAGCTGCATTAGGTCTTGGCGGATTTATGAAGGGCCATCAAAAATCTTTTCAGCGTCCGATCTGGTTAGCGCTGGGGATCGTAGGTGGGCTTAGCTTATTGATTGCCATACTTGGCCCGTCGTTGATGACTTTCGCAGGTAACAGTGATGACAGGCTTGCTGCACAAGGATGGAGTATGGATGCACTGATGCATGATCGTAAAGCGGCTTTGAGTGCGGATGCCTGGAGATCTTTCATCTGGGTAATATTGAGTTCAGCGGTTATTTGGATTTATCATCAGGGTAAAATCAAACAATGGTTATTGCTCTCCGGTCTTGGGCTTCTCATCGTCGCCGATCTATGGGCAGTAGGTCGACGTTATATTTCACCAAAAGATTTCGTGGCGGAAAAAAATGCTGAAGCTATTTTCAACCCAAGACCTGTAGATAATCAGATACTTCAGGATCCTGATCTGTTTTACAGAGTCCATGATGTGACTGCTGATCCGTTCAATTCTGCAATGGCCTCTTATTATCACCACACGATAGGAGGTTATAGCCCTGCTAAGTTTCAACGGTATCAGGATTTAATCGACAGGTATATTGGTAAGGGCAATCGGAACGTAATAAATATGCTCAACACCAAGTATATTATTTTTCCTGATGAGCAGAAAAATCCTGCAGTTCAGCCAAATCCGGGAGCTATGGGCAATGCATGGTTTGTGGAGAATATTGTCATGGTCAATTCGAATAAAGAAGAATTGGAGGCCATCGATTCTGCGGATCTACGTAAAAATGTTTTTGTAAATAAGGAGTTTGAGAAAGAGGTAGCCGGATATATACCTGTCAAAAATGGTCAGATCAAGCTTACAAGTTATGCACCGGATGAAATGATATATCACAGTTCATCACAGGGCGATGGATTAGCCGTTTTTTCTGAGATATGGTATGGGCCGGACAAAGGATGGCAGGCCTATATTGATGGTGTCAAGGCATCCCATTTCCGAGCGGATTATATCCTGAGAGCAATGAAAATACCGGCAGGTGAGCATGAGATAAAATTCAGGTTTAGTCCCAAATCTTTTCATGCAGGAGAAATCATCTCTTTGATTTTTTCTTTGTTGATTGTTGTGTCACTTCTCTATGGCTTATACAGATGGTTGATCACAGCTACACCGACTGCACCTGTAGCTGTTTTGGAATCGGTATCATCAGGGAAGAAACATATACATCCGAAGAAAAAACATAAATAAGTGACGATTTACGAATAACGAGTAACGAATAACGAGTAACGAATATCGATTGTACCTATTTCGCCTGATCCGTCTCACGTCTCACGCCTCACGAAAAAAGGCCGAGTCCTGTTAATTCACTATTCATTTTTCACAACTCACAACTCACAACTCACAATTCGCATCTTTGATAGTTTTTGGTTTAATAGGATATGGTAAAATAGGCGAACGTCATGCAGGCTATATTTCCGCACATCCCGATGGAAAGCTTGCAGGTGCATTTGATACAAAAAAGGAAAGATCAGATCAATTCGCACAAAATTTTCAGGCAGATAAAGTGTATTCATCTATTGATGAAATATTAAACGATGATGCCATAGATATCGTGACGATCTGTACGCCGAATTATACTCATGCTGAAATTACTATAGCTGCTTTACAGGCAGGAAAACATGTCCTGGTTGAAAAGCCAATGGCGATCAGGAAATCAGATTGTGAAGCGATGATACATACATCATTGAAAACAGGAAAGTCGCTTTTTGTTGTAAAACAAAACCGATTTAATCCACCTGTTCAGGCTGTGAAAAGGCTTCTTGACCAAAAGAAGATGGGAAAGATTTATTCCATTGCCATCAATTGTTATTGGAACAGGAATGAAAATTATTACAGGAATTCAGACTGGAAGGGAAAAAAAGCTCTGGATGGCGGTGATTTGGGCTTAAACGTAACGTTTCGACGATGA
>JBDUAU010000367.1:0-10760 GCA_040004485.1 Saprospiraceae bacterium | reverse complement strand
CATACGCATGTCCTTTGAATGCATCGACTACATAGCCAAGGTAGGAAACGATATCTCCCCGGATCATTCTGACCTCGAGCGAACCGTTTTCAATTTTACTCAGATCTAATATCTGGTTGATGAGATTGAGCAGGTTTCCGGAATTACGGCTGATGATTTCAGAACCTTCAATGGCCCAGCGTTTTGGATCTTCCCCGATTTCCCGTGCCATTCCTGAGATGAGGGTGAGGGGTGTTCTGATCTCATGAGTCAGGTTTGTGAAAAATCTGGATTTAAATTCTTCAAGATTAATAATGCGTTCCTTTTCTCCTTCGATTTCACGCCGGTTCATAAATGTCTCCAGCTTCAGGTCAAAGTCATAAGAATCAAAAAAGAAAGCAATGACAGATAGAAAAAAGATTTCTATAAAATTGGTCAGCTTCATATTCAAGAAGGCAGCTTCAGTCAATGAAGGATTTTCTTTAAAATAAAAGATCACCACAGCCATGATCGAGATCGTGCAGAAATTAAAAATAAACCTTTCTTTATTGGACATGGCAAACATCCAGCCGGCTACAAAAACATAACCAATAAAAAGAACAAGGCTGTCTCTTTGGAGATAGGTTAAAACTGCCTGGCCCAGAAGAAAGACAGACGCCAATACGACCATACCCCATATAACGATTCCTCTTCTTAATCTTTTCTCAATAATCCATTTCTTGTGAAGGGAAATGTGAAGGGCGGGAAAAATAAATAACAATCCACTGAGATGAAAAATAAATAACTTAGGATACCAGGGATCATGCCAAAAAATACCCTTATGTATTCTGAATGCATCGAGTCCAAAAGTGAATAATGCAAGGACGATACCAATCCAGGCTGAGGTTTGAATCCTGTCAATACTTTTGATGTCTTTAAATTCGACAAATTCACGCTCCAATTCTGCCGGAATACCTTGTCGGATATAGAGGATATGCCGGATGAAATGCAATATCCGATTCGAAATTGATTTAAATGTAAGCATACGTCAGATTTTTAAAAACTACAATTCATCCTCTGGGTTCCCGATAGTAAAATTTATACAAAAGAATAGTAACGTAAAATAATCGCGCAAATAAATGAGGTATCAAGTTATTAAAACATACTGATAAATAATGATTTAATTCAAATGATCATACTTATACTTCTGATATCGGCTACAGCTTAACTACAACCCTATACGATATTCATCGCTCATCTTTATATACAGACCGTCTGCCCAACCAATCTCCGTGAGATATTCTCATAGTGAAAATCATGTTCTGCCAATTTAATTTTCTGCACTCGCCACACCGGGAACTACCCGATGGCAAACCCTATACCGAGCGTAATAATTGGAATGCGCATGATACCCGGGGACAGTGTGGCACACCTAGGTGTGCCACACCTAAGTGTGCCACACTGTCCTAACGGACTGATTTTCAACGGCCCCGATAGGTTATTTACATACCAATGTGGATAACTTTTTTGCACGGATTTTTATGCCCAATTGCTCATGAATAGCCCCGGGAATGATTACAATGTTTAGCCTTTTATCAGGAACGATGAGCGAATCGAATGCCCTTTAAAATGCAGAAATTTCTTTCTTTCGGGATCCTGTATAATCCGTAGGTGGTTGGAGAAAACTCCAACCACGGCAGATCTCCGTTGCCGCTGCAGGAGTTTGCTCATGCAACCACGGAAATCTCCGTATGTGGTTGGAGCAAACTCCAACCACGGCATGTGGCACATCTATTATTCCAAAATAAGTTTTTTAACGGATGATCTTTTCCCGTCACTGACTTTTATAAAATAGATACCTGCGTCGGTATTCCTCAGTTCAATCTCCTTTGACATGGAATCTTCAAAAGATCCTGATAAAATTTTATGTCCGACGATATCTACGATTTCAAAAACAACAGGTTTGCTAAAATTTGAGTTTTCAATTTGAAGAGTACAGTTATTATCAGCTGGATTTGGGAATATAGAAAAAGGCTGACTATCCGAAATGGTTTCATTTAATCCTGTGATCGAATTCCAGCAATTAATAATTAGCATAGCCGTTGCTGCGTTGCATGCGTAAGGCAGGCCGTACATATCCTCAATCGTACGAAGAATAGTGTAATGATTGATCGTATCTGCATACTGACCGTTTTTCACCATCTGTCCGTTAAAAATGGTGGCAATATGATTTCTATCGCTGCCATTGTCTTCATCGAATGTGAGAATGAATAAACTATTGTGCGTCTTAGCCCATTGAATATATCCGTCAAGATTGTAGTTCACCCAATTGTCGGCATTGGTGATACGATATGGATCTGAGCCGTTATGCATGTCATTACTTTGAGTGGGTATGACAAAACTAACCGTAGGTAATGCCGAATAATCAGAAGATGGAAAGGCAGAAAATGGCAGATTTGTATTCGTGGGAATTTGGTTTATTCCTGATCCCATCCAATTCGCTGCAGGATTGTGTTTGCGGACATATGCGCCTGAAGACGCTCCATTGAATCCGACATATGGCAATCCTTCAGAGTACGTGATAAATGTTTTTCCTCCATCAATTAATTGTCTTCCTAGGTTGGCTGTCGTAAACGGACTAGCTGCAGGGTAACCGTCACTTGTCACTCCCTGATTGCAACCCGAATACAAATCAAGATAATTGGGTTGACTGGGATGTTCCACTGCATATGATTCAGTAAACAATGCAGTATAAGAATCACCGGCCAGTGCATTAATATAAGGTGCTGCAGATGATCCGATAATCTGGGAGTAAGCATGATTTTCAAGAATCAGGATGACGATGTGATCAGGGGATGGGAGAACATCCTGGGAGGATATATTATGTGGTGCTAATAACAGGAAAAACAATGCAGGAATAAACCTGTAGAATGATCGTAAAGAATTAAGAGATTTTTCCATTTATGACTAAAGATATCATCCAAACCAAATTTTGTAAATAATGTTTTCCAGGATTATTGACCATGTAGTCTATATACTGATCAGAGTTTAATCCCCCGCTTCTTCATTTCTTCAGCCAGCTTTCCTGCAATAGGTCTGCAAGTACAATTCTTCTGATGATCAAGATGCCATTTTACTCTTTCTTCGAATGTTGGATTTTTCGGCATTTTATTTTTGTCATGCCACTCCTTATTAATTTTCATAATACACTAATTTATAAATTATCAAAGACATGCGCATCCCGCTCATTACAACGTGCTGACATGAGAGAACTGCCGGTGATTCTTTCTTATAAGAACTGAAGCATGTTTCGAATGACTATACATGATAATCATCATAACTATCATCAATATATTCCATGTGAAATATGCTATCAGGCCATATGGACTCATGACCCAGGTCACATCTACAATGGTCCAGAGGGCACTCATCAAACTGACGACCCCATTAGCGATGAGCAACCCCCTGATCACATTGTTCTTATTGCGATAGTACCCCACCATCAGCAATGTCGCGATTCCCAATACTGCATATCCCCACATTTCATTAGCCCAACAAAATGACATGGGATTTGACATGGAGAATGTGGCGATAGCGAAATCATATTCCGGTCTATAATGCAAAGCAAGATTATGTACAAACGCAGTCTGACATATATAATTGAACGAAATCAATGTGCAAAAAATAATGGTACATCCAAATGAAACTAACAAACGAAATTTCGTCAGCGCATTGCCTTCTTTGTAATTAAAATAATGGCCGGCTACCAGCATCAACATACCTCCGATGAGAAAAAAGCCGAAGTAAAACGGCAAATCCTGAATGACAGAGTAATGATTAGCAAATACTGCCGGGGAGACCCATGCCGGTTGCGGATTGATGCTATTGACAAACAGAAAACCTAAGGGCCCTGATAGCACAAAACCCAAAAACGCTACCTGGGCCCCTAAGGAAATCAACTTGTTATGATTGTTAACCACAGAACAAAAATCTTAAGCCATATAGATTTTATCAATGATGTGAATCACCGGGGTGATTGATCTCAGTCAGGATCATGAAATTCGGGGAGCGAAAGCCCTTCAGAATACAGTGCATAGTATCAGACAAACCAAACCAATCTGAAAGTAAAATACTGATCAATATTATTTTAGCCTGTAAATATCAAAACCACTATCCCCCCGAACTAAAGGGAAATAAGGAATTGGCTGAGGATATGATTTTTTATCAATGATCAGATATGACGCACCTGAATTCTTAAATCCATTCAATTCGCCTTCGGTGATAGAAACATTTTCTATGGTCCATCCTTTTCGATGGGCTAAATAAATTTCCTGCGGTGATGGCCCACCGTTGATCACAATTAATTCATCTTTCCCGACGACTTCATTTGTCAGGTTTTCGAGAGAGAGCTTGTACCGTTCACTTTCTTTTATAAAAAAATCATGTTGTTGATTGCCTATTCCTTCTGCAACGATCAGGATCAAAGGGATAAACTGATATTTAGATGGCAGTTTAGCTATTCCCCATCCGGCGATGAAGGCCATGACAGGTACAAACGGAATAATGTAATAATTGTGTGTTGGGAATACAGCCCCTGTCTTGATGGTGAAAATTAAAAATGTAAACGTGATTAAAAGCAAACCTATATTGAGATAATGATTTTTATTCCTGATGATAATGAACAGCCCGGCAAGAAAGAAAACGAAAGCAATAAAAGATTCAAAGGCCATGAAGTAAAACTGTTTGAAGAAGAGTGCAATGAGCGGGCGAATCTCATGGATACCTTCAACAAATCCTTTAGGAAAATATAATGGATAGTGATATGTCCTGATTAAATAGGGTACCCAATAAAAATACCATAGACATACAATCATAAAACTAATCACAGACAAGATCAACATCCACACTTTTCGTCTGACCGGAATTTCTTTGATGAAGAAAATAACAGGGATAGCTGCCAAAAGACTTAGTGCGGGAATTTTACAAAGAACTCCACCCGTGACAAAAAGAAAATAAAGAATCAATCGAACATTAGCTCCCTCTGCCAAATACCTGTATCCATAATACAAACCAATGATCACCAGAGAAACACTAAACGTATCCGGCATTGTTTTTCGTGAGAAGGCAAACCAAATAGAAACTAAAAGGACAATCGATGCATTAAATGCAATTTTCCTGTCAGAAATTTTTTCAACCAACAGATAAAAGAAGTAGATCCCAACACTTGAGACAATGAGATTGATCAGTCTTCCATACCAATGCGTATAATCGAATGCAACTGAAGTTAAATAGATCAGGTAATTAAAAAGTGGAAATTCTGATGCGATGATACCGGACTGATCACCTGCCATGTCGATCCTGGGATAAAAGATATTAGCGCTCCCTTCGTAATAATTACGGGCGATCATGCTTGTCAGGGCCTGCCGCCAATTGTGTCCAATCTCCAGGGGAGCATTGGTGATACCAACCATGCGAAGAAGGAAAAAAAATGCAATCCAGAATCTGATATCAGAAAGGATTGTTTTTAATTGCTCTTTCCTGACCATGAACTAAAGGTAGCAAATAAGAGCTGCTAGTTTTCCCATTCTGCATCATCACTCTTTATATCGTCTGAGTTTCTTTAGTGCATCCGATAATTCCTCTGGTTTGTTTGTTCCGATCAGCAATTTTCTATCGTCATTGAATTCAAGTTGTAAACCTTTGTTGCCTGAGACATTAAATGCCTTGCCCTTCCCAAAGAGACCAACCCGAACTCCCCATCCGCCATATTCACGAATTGCACTGTATTCTCTGACAAAGCATTTGGAAATCTGGCTCCACTCATACTGCCTGGATGACAAATGAAACGGGAAAAACCGGACGCGGATACCTACTTTACTTATCAGGGTTTCGAGACGGAAAAAATAAAATGAAATGGTAAATAACATCATCAGGCCCATCACGATGATAAGCCACGTATTGTTCATCGGCGTATCCCCCACTGGTTGTCCACCCACTACCTGTTTAAAAAAGATATATAAGAACTGGACATTAATGCCAATTAATATTGCCCAAAGCCACCACTGCTTAAATCGTTGGGTTTCGCTAAATACGATTTCATCATTCATTTTTTACCTGAGTTTAGTTGTTGTACGAAATTAATTTTCAAGCTTCTTTTTTTCAACGAGTTCAGTAAAACTTTTAGCTGCGTTTGTAAAATCTGAAGGGATAAGGATCATCGTTGTCGTGTTGTTGTCAATACCAATTTCGGATAACATCTGCATTCGTCTCAATTCAAGAGCAATCGGGCTACCTTCCATGACTTTGGCGCCTTGTGTCAATTTAATAGATGCTTCTAATTCGGCTTCAGCTTTCACGATTCTCGCCCTCTTTTCTCGTATAGCTTCGGCTTCGCGAGCCATGGCTCTTTGCATAGCTTCAGGGATTTCAACGTCTTTCATTTCGACCATTTCTATTTTGATGCCCCATGGTGTAGTGGCGGTGTCAACAATCTTCTGAAGTGTGCCATTGATTTGTTCGCGTTCTCTGAGTACTTCATCAAGTGAATGTTGTCCTATGATATTCCGGAGTGCAGTTACAGAAAACTGATAGACAGCTTTGTTATAGTCAGCTACTTTGATAATAGCGTCTTCCGGATTTGTAATTTTAAACCAAAGTACAGCATTGACTTTAATCGTCACACTGTCTTTTGTGATCGTCTCCTGTTGCTCCAGTGTAACTGTATTTGTCCTGATATCGACTCGCTGTTGCCGTTCAATAAAAGGAATAAGCCAATAGATACCGGGACCTTTTACAGACTGGAAACGACCTAATCTGAAAACAATTGCCCTTTGGTACTCCTGGGCAATCCGAATTCCGGAGAGTAGTACAAATACCAATCCGGCAATGATGTATAGAGTTGTCATAATAAAAATATTTTAGATTTTGGAATTTAGATTTTGGACTTTGGTCGGTTGCAGAGCTATCGCGCCTGATTGAAATTTAGCAGGTTAGAGCATTAGATTTTATAAAATGAAATTATCAATTACAATCAACCAATTAAGTTACAACATATTCCCTTGGATTAAATTCAAAATATAAAATGAATTCGTCGAAAAGATGCAAAAATTGAATCCTTATAATAATTCTTTCTCCATAGATGGAACAGGCTTAGAAATCGTAACAATTCAGGAAAACAAGTAATAACGATTCGAAAGCGAAGTAATTCAAAATTATGTTTGGCGTAAAAACCCTTACTTAGAAATTCCGCCTTTCTTCCCTTTTGCCCTTATAAATCATCTCACCGGCACATTCAACCCCGACTTTTTCGCCAGCCAATCCGCCAACTCATTGGTTACTTTACCTTCAGACCGGATTGAATTTAGTACCCAGTTAGTACCTATTGGATTGTCGAAATTGAAGACAAGGACTAAATGCTGGGTTTGGCCTTCATTGATGAAATGAACCCTTATGCTTGCTTTCTTGTCACCATCGTAAGTAGCTGTATCCATTTTGGTAATGGCCTGGCCAGTGACCAACTCATCCAGATGTTCAAAGCCATGATTGGTGACATATTTCTTAATTACATCTTCTGCTATCTCCTGATTCAAAAGCACTTTAGGTTGACTTTTACAGGAGAAAAGAAAAACGAAGGCGAAGGTGAAGCAAATGACAGTATATAGAATGTGAGTCGTGCGCATTTTATTTAATGAGTTTATAATTTTTATAATTAAAATCCAATCCGAAATACCTTGCGATAAAATCCTTGACTTTTTCTTTCAATTTCTTTTGATTATGAGAAATATCAAAATCAAATTTCCAATTCTTGGATGAAATCCTTTTTTTCATGACTTCAGGCTGATCCTGTTGAAACGGCTTCAATTCACTTACATGATTTTCATAGTCGAACCTGTCCGCTTTTTGTACATGTTGTTCCACCCAGGAATTATCATGCCAATATTTGTGAAAATTTTCTTCTTTCCTCTGCATGGCACCTGGTTCACGAACCCATCCGTAATGATAAACATAAGCATCAATCGGGACAACATTTAATTTTTCATCATTACCTTTTCTGAATCCCTGGGCATCCCGGTATGAATAAATAGATCGATCATTCCTGATCACCCGGATCTCATGTTTGTACCACCGTGAAGAAGAACCTACATAATCATACGAACCATAGAAATGCAAATAATTGAATAAAAAACCATCAACCCTTCGGTCCTTTTCATATGTCAACATTTGGGTTTTTATAGTGTCCAGATATTTTTCATGAATCACTTCATCCCCCTGGATATAAAATGCCCAATCCGAGTCAGGAGAAATCGCTGCAAATGCCTTGTTCGTTTCCATCGCCAAAACTGCACCGCCTTCCCTTAATCCCTCATCCCATTCCGTCTCAATGATCCTGATTTTAGGACTGCCGATTCGTTGTATCAGATCCAATGTATCATCCTTTGATTTTCCAACAGCGACCACTACTTCATCGCAAACAGGTAAAATGGACATGATCGCCTCTACGATAGGATAATCATAAATCAGAGCATCTTTAATAAACGTAAAACCGGAAACTTTCATGGATGAGCGAAGGTACTAAAAAGCAAAGAGCAGAGAGCAGAGAGCGGAAAGCGAAGGGCAGCATTCAGTAATCGGTATTCAGTATTCAGTATTTTAATTTGCGTTAATGCTTCGACACATTCGACTATCGCTCAGTGCGACGCCTGCTTGACACATCCATGTGCTTCAGCTTAGGAACACTGCGAAATTTGCGGCAATGAATTCAGGTTCGGCTATTCTTTCGCCATTTCAGCGGCAGGCCACATTTCAGTGATGACAATCGCATCTTCCTTCGTCACATTGACAAGAGAGTGAACTGCATTCTAGGGATAATAAATCCCTAATTAAAGCGCCCAAGCTCTTCAATCTTTCGATAGGGTTTCATGAAAAAATCTCCGATCACTCGATTAAATTCATCATGATAAACAATCGGCGTGGAGTGACCCGAGTTAGGCAGTATCCACAGGTAAGATTTTTGAATAGACTGCGCGATCAACATCGTATGTTGCGGAAGGATGACATCATGATCACCACCGATCACAAGTGTCGGACATTTTATTTGTGCCAATTCCTTTGTTGTGATATGCGGTTCGTAAACACACAACTTTACTAATTTGATCTGGTGCTTAAGTTCAGGCGTCTGAGGTTGCTTCATCAATGATTGACAATATGCCGCAGTGGAACTAACTACCCACGGATCCACTGCTGTAGAATCAGGCCACAAATTCGCACCTGTGATCGCAAGCTTTTTTACTTTATCCGGATGACGCATCGCCAGCAACAAACCCTCTATACCCCCATCACTCCACCCGATGACATATGCCGAATCGATGCTTAGATATTCAAGCAATCCATTGAGGTCATCCGCCATCATTTCATAGCTGATGGAATCCGACGGATCAGCCGACTTTCCCTGATCACGACTGTCAGCAACAATAACATGATAATGCTGTGCGAAGTACGGAATCTGGTATAGCATGTTGGAGATGTCACCCCCATTACCATGTATCATCAATACAGGCTCACCTTTACCATAAGCTTCGTAGTACATTTTAAAACCCCGCATACTGACGAACTTACCCACGTCACTATGGCCGATTTTAGATGTGTCTACGCCGGATGTTTGTGCGCAGACAGAAAGTATAACAGATAGCAGAAATAGTAGAGTCAATAAAAACGAATGGCATTTCATAAATCTGAATTTAAAAACAAGATGATGAAATTTAAAAATGGTTCTCTGATGTGTCAGATTATTTTGTGCTTGTGGGCGTCAATGCGCAATTCAGTCCTCTCCCGCGTTTCTGAATGGATCTGATCACAACCTTTCTCCTTCAACCATTTTCAAGTTCAAGGTAAACGTTTATTCTCGTTCCATTCATATAGCTCCATCGGAGCGAAATATCTGTAGGACAAATAAAGCATAAATTTTTTGAGCTCCATAGGAGCGGAATATTTGTGTGCGAAATCAATACGTATTCTCGAAATTTAGAATTAGGAATCCAAAGGAGGAAAATATTCTCCTGGTATTTTAAATCCAGGAATGAATTTATCTCTTTGAAATATTTTACCGGGGCCACGCTGCTAATATTTTCATGACGGTGTCGGCTATATTTTGTGAGGTTTCTGATTCCTATTAAAAATAATAGTACGAACCATCTTGCGATCATCAGACATATCATCGCTTAATTCCTCAAAAGAATATACAGAAAGCTGTTTCAGACATGATAAAATGTCATTATTCTTCTTCACTACTCCATTGATCCGGATCATCCACAGGGTTTGGTAATCTTCCTTCAAGCCACTTCGCAAGTGTTTCATGCGTAAACTCTTTGTCTTTTGCTTCAATCACCCAGGATAGAAATTCGTCAGGACCACCATTCAGATAGGAAGGTGGTGATACCGGATAGAAAACTGCAGGCAATCTTTCTGTCAATGACAAATTGTTGATGACACTTCCAAGTTCCTGTACAACCTGCCAGGCTAAATCATGATGAATGTCAATATGAAATTTGACGGACCATATTCCATCTGCTTCTTTGTCAAAATGAACAGGTCCTTCGATAGCCGGGATCTTTGAAAGAAAATTTGTCAATGTATTTATTTTATTCGCAGCCATACTTTATTAACTGGTTCTTCGAATTTCCATTGTCGCAATGTAAAATAATAAAGACAATCTATGTTAAATAAAATAAAAAAACCTGTACTGAGAGGTTGGCCCCTGACAGTACAGGCTATAACAGATATTGATATGGAATTATTTGTTATTT
>JBDUAU010000223.1:0-3193 GCA_040004485.1 Saprospiraceae bacterium | reverse complement strand
GTTTTTTTGCATCAAGAAGAACAGTCCCCAGATAATGTCGAATAGAGAAATACCAATCAGGCGGCTCCTGATAAAGAAGCTGATCTTCTCCCGCAACTGCTGTGCGAAGCAATCTTATACTTTCATCATATTTTCCCTGCTTAGCCAATAGATTTCCTTCAAGTGTTTTTTGTGCGATATCCAGGATTTGAAACATCGTATTGAAGCCCCATATTTTGATTTGTTTAAATGAATCTATCGCTGCAATCTTTTTTAACGCAGTCAATTCAATTTTTGCTTTTTCAATTTCGTCAGTACCCAAATATGCCATCCCTCTGGCATAATGATAAACCCCCATCGGGTAAGTAAGCGAAGCATCAGGTGGGCCTTCATGCAATATATCCTGCCATTTTCCAAACTTGACGCGGATGAAATAAGGAATGGAATTCATATGCTGCAGTCCGAGCATATTGTGATCATACATTGCTTTGGTATTCGTCTGATCTGCTAATTTTAAGGCTGCTTCAATGGCAAATTTACTTTCACCTCCCAGCGTAGCACAACCTGCAAGAAAATGATAGTTATGCGGATAATAGGTCACAGGATAAGCTCCTTCAGCATGACATTGTGTGACATAATTGCTATCCAGTTCTACCGCTTTTATATTGTCTAAAGTTCCCTGGTGATAATCTCCTGTATGTATATAGATGTGCGACGGCATATGCGCCAGGTGACCTGCATTCGGTACAAGTCCATCATCAAATAACTTACAACTTGCAAGTGCTTTTTCCGGAGTATTTGATGCTTCTACTGCATGTATATAAAAATGATTTGCCCCGGGATGTTTAGGATTCATCTTAATGGCAGATTCAATGGCATTGACAATTTCAGGAGTCCAAGGCATCGGATTACCGGCATGGTCGTAGAGATCCCACGGATGAAGATCCATAAGAGACTCTGCATACATGGCTGCGATATCAACATCATCAGGATATTGCTTATGTACCATTTTCATCGCTACCATATATGCACTATCGAGAGGTCGTCTGTATCGAACAGGATTTTCAATGTACCGTTCCGACATGGCTTTAATGAGTGCCTTTTCTTTCGGTGTTGTATTCCCTGAAAGTTTAATTGCTTTTTGAATGGCATTGTATGCTCGGACATAATTATCTGCCTCCATTCCGGCATTATAATTTGGTCCAAGCACATATGCATAACCCCAGTAACACATAGCACATGTTGAATCGATGCGTGTAGCTTCAAAAAATGACCTGCCTGCTTCAGCGTGATTAAATGCGTAGGAAAGTAGTAGTCCCTGGTTAAAATATTTTTGTGCCTCAGGGTTTTTTGTGGTGACTGGATACCTTAAAATATCCATTCCCGGCCAATGTGGTGCTTTCGTTTTCATTTTATACCACTCCGCATCTGTCAATGGAGGTGCGCACATGATCTGAGGACGTGCAGTGATATCCTCCTGATTTACAACGACAGCTTTTCTACATGAAATGATCAGGAGAAGGAAGACTAAAAACAAAAAGTATTTCATGAGTATAGATTAATGGCAATGCAAAAGAAAAATAAAGATATTGAATAGGTTGAAAACACCTGTGCAGTCAGAGACTGCTCATAATAGTATTCGAAATGGATTGGGATTAAGATATTGAATCGAAGTTTGGAAACTTCGATTAGCGTTAGCGGAAACCGCATGATTCTGAAAGGATCACACATTATCAGCCCCTGGTGGCAACCCTGGGATTAATGACATCGATAACTTTTTACAACTCTAAAAGGGTTGAATATCAATCTGTTTCAACTTTAAAATCTTCAATTTAATTTGGAATCAAAAAGAAATGGGATCAAAGTTCACACCCTGATCCCATTTAAATCTTATAATAAATAAAACCTAAGAAGGTCTGTTATTGAGCTCTTCCCTCACTTTGCTATGGTTCTTACTATAGGTGAAGTATACGATAAAACCAATCCCCATCCACACAAAGAATCGCACCCATGTCAACCATGGCAAAGATGCCATCAGATAAAGACAGATGAGCACACATCCTCCGCATACAAACTGATATGCAGGTACGCGGAATTTGCGTGGAATATCCGGTGCATTTCGCCGCAATAAGAATACACCTATCGCCACAAGCACAAATGCAAACAATGTCCCGATATTCGTAAGCTCAGCAGCAGTACCGATATTGACAGTAGCCGCAAACACAGCGACAACTAAACCAACAAGAATAGTTCCGTATGCCGGCGTTCTAAACTTAGCATGTACTTTAGAAAAATTCTTACCGATCAAACCATCGCGGCTCATAGAATATAATATCCGGATCTGACCAAGTTGCATGACAAGCAATACAGTAGGCATCGTAAATGTCACACCCATAGCGATAATAAAAGCAACATTATTCTCTCCTACCGCAGACAATGCGGCTACCACAGGCTTCTCATTTCCCAGTACACTCAATGGAACCATTCCCGTAAGTACACCGGCCACGATGATGTATAAAACTGTGCAGATCAATAATGAATAAATCATCCCGCGCGGCAGATCCCGCTGTGGATTTTTTGCTTCCTCAGCCGTTGTACTTACCGCATCAAAACCAACATAGGCAAAGAAAACAAGAGCAGCTCCTGTCATAATACCCTTCCAACCATTAGGTGCAAATGGCTCCCAATAAACATGTGGATTGAAATGAGGTAATCCAAAAGCGAGAAATAAAATGATCAGGCAGAGTTTAACAACGACCAGCGTTGCATTGACCCGTGCAGATTCTTTAATCCCAATCACTAAAAGAATGGTCACCAATAAGGTGATGATCAAAGCAGGCAGATTCAACATAGCAGTGACATGTGGAAAAGCCTGCCACGCATTTGCAAATTCAGTCTTGACACCTTCCGTCAGTGCAACCCACTGACCAGTAGGTATCTGAACCATATCTGTACCGGTTGCAGCACTTATGGCGCCTGGTAAATGAAGTCCAAAACCTTCAAGGAATCTTCCAAAATAGCCTGACCATCCAATCGCCACAGCAATATTTCCAACGGCATATTCCAGTGCAAGATCCCATCCGATGATCCACGCCATCAACTCACCAAAAGAATAATAGGAATACGTATAAGCTGATCCTGAAATAGGTACCATAGCTGCAAATTCAGCATAGCACAAGGCAGCCAGTGCACAAGCAAATCCAGTCACCATGAA
>JBDUAU010000394.1:0-3194 GCA_040004485.1 Saprospiraceae bacterium | reverse complement strand
CAAAAATATATCGGAATGTGCGTTCGCCCTCAGTGGCAGGCCCCTGATGAATAAATACGGCGTAAAGTCCTGAGGGTAGGGTATAGGACGTCATTCCTTCCGGAATAAAATCAAAATCGCTGACTTCCATTGCAGCCCATTTGTCAAAAGAAATGTTTGGATTAAACTGCTGAAAGTTGAATGAGCCATCATAGATCTGCATCGAAATGAGATCGGTGTTGATATTGTTTTTTATTTCTTTCCTGCAGGGCATAAAGCTTCTCCACAATTCCTGTGTTCTGTTTTCAAGATAGGTCATGGTCAGACGCTTGCCAATAAGTTTCTTTTTTGATAGTGTTTCGAATCGGGGTGTCATTATATAACTATATTTTTTTTTGCAAAACAAAGGCTTGTATCGACATCTGAATATTGCCCATAATTAGGAATGCGATGATATCCCAGCTTGTGATACATGTTTATAGCTTCAGGTTGATTTTTACCGGTTTCCAGGATACAATTTTTATAAGATAATTCAGCGGCCCACTTCTCTAATTCCGCCATCACCATAGTGGCTATTCCTTTGCCGCGGCTTTGAGGTGTCGTATAGATTCTCTTTATCTCAACGGTATCCGCCGAAATTTCTTTAAGTGCTCCACAACCTAATGGTGTGTTGTCATCATAAGCAACTAAACAATATTTTAAATACCCCATTGTGTTAAACTGCGTATAAAAAGCATGATCATCACCGTCTCTGATGGCCAGGTCGGCATCCAGACTTTTTACGAGTTCAATGAAGTCCTGATTTGATGGGTCGCTTTTCACAATTTTAATCATATATACGATGCTGAAAAGGGTTAAGGGTTATATGCAGGGCAGCGAGATAAGGACTAAGGTTTAAAGAAGAGGACGAGGATCAATTAAAATGGGTTATGATTTAAATTTTAATATTTATTATTCGTTGTGGTTGTACTTGAATAGTTTTTTAGTAGCATATTGTTTATTGTTTATTACTTTTTGCCAATTGCTTATTGCTTATTGCTTTTTGCCAATTGCATATTGCCAATTGCATATTGCTTATTGCTTTTTGCCAATCTTTGAAACATAACAATAATCACAGGTTTCAATATAATCCTTGATGACAATATTACTTTTCTGATCAATCAGAAATTCGCTTAATCCTTCATGCGAGCCATTACGGGTTTTCCAGTCATAAGTGTATCCTAATTGAGTGAAGGGATAGCCTGCATTGCCGGTAGTCAGCCAATTAATGTACGTCTTGTATTCATTTAAGGTCGTATCACCTAACGCAAGGCCACATGTCCTGTCAGTAATTTCTTTATCACGGCATGGCCTGATCAGATCTTCAGGCTGCACCCAGGCTTCAACAAAATATTCTTTGTCAGAATGTTGAGGCAATCCCAGTATTTCCTCAAGTCTCATGCTGACACCCTGGCTGATGCCGAAGTTCTTTTTCCTGCAAATGTTTTTTAATTGAGGAACTATCGTGACAAAGTTGTACCTGTTTTGTGTGTTATAAAAACCGCTGGCGCAGTCATTCTTATAATATTTCAGGTCACCGGATTTTTTCCACATGACGACCTGGATATAATTCTTGCCTGAAATATTTCTGGATACTAAACTGCTGCTGTCTAATGTTGGTGACAAAAGGTTGTTGGCGAGATACTCTTTTGTGATATTACTTGTTTTCGTCAGGCTGAGATCATACCTGTTCTTTGCTTTGGCTTCATTGTAGTTTTTATAGATATAGCGCTGGCAGGAGGGAGTGGTGAGGATAATAACAAGTAAAAATATTAAATGTACTTTCATAAAATACAGGATTAGTCTTTTAATGAAATGGTCCGATGGCTGCTTATCTCCTTATATTCTGCTATGGCTTTAGATGCATAAAAAGAGATGTCGGGACGCGATCATTCGCTTCCCGACATCTAAAATAAAGAATATCTCATCAGTCAAGTAAGACTACATATCCAATGTGACAGACATAACCCAGTTATGACAATTCCGGTACGCTGATTTCCATAAGTTTAATCGTCGGCACCATCGTAATTTTTGATTTCACCGAATTAGAGATCAAGCAGGCAGATTCTGATTTTTGGATAACTCTTAATGCCTTATCACGGTCACTTTCATTTATAATCGTGACTATCGGCTCAAGTGTAATTTCAGTCATCAGAAATTTGCCATCTACCTGTTCCAGTTTTCCTTTTGATTTACAACTGAATTCAGAAAAAATCAATTTAGAATTTTCGGCAATAGCCAAAAATGTTGTCATCAGGCAACTGCTCACAGCAGCAGTAAACAAATGTTCAGGTGACCAAATACCCGGTATGCCTTTAGGAAATTCAGGAGGTGTAGCTACTTCAATGCAACTAAGGGTTTCCCGATTGAGTTCTGGCGAACACATGACACCTTTACGATCTTCGTTCCAGGTGATATCGACATTATAAAAATGAGGTTCCATATTATTTGATTTTGCTTTGTAAACTCTTCCATCCGCCACCATTCTGCACGTTGGTGTAGCCGTTTGATTTCAAAAAACGCATTGCTGAAGCGCTTCGTATACCTGATGCGCAACAGGTGATGACAGGTTTGTTTTTGTCTTTTAGTTTGTCCGGTACACTACTGAGCTGTTCCAGGGGAATATTTACAGAGCCTTTGATATGCCCGGAAGCATATTCACTTTTGGTGCGAACATCTAAAATGACAGCACCTTTCGTGTCGAGAGGCGCTTGTTTGGCGGTCTCAAAACCAAGTAAATTCTTTATGGATTCAAACATGAGTGTTTATTGTTTTTTTGTTGGAATTTATGCCAAGAGCCAGATAAATGGGGCATGTGCCTATTAAACTCGTCAGTATGAATACAACCCCAACTGCTAATAGTATAATGGCTGTTGTTCCGGAAATCAGATTTGTAAAATACAAGCCTGCGATAATCACGGCCACGAGTATTCTGATGATTTTGTCAGCTGATCCGATATTCTTTTTCATGATCTTTTATTTAGATTTTTAATTAAATCGTGATAGCGGGCAAAGGGATATGCAATTGAAACCACTTCTTTATAACCGCATTATACCTGAACAATTGTCTTCTCATCATTGCTATCAAGTGTAAAATTAGAGGGATACATCTTTATGATCAGTGATCCATGTTACAGAAGGATAATTTTATTTCTGGAAAGCGAAATGAGTCCTTC
>JBDUAU010000552.1:0-3195 GCA_040004485.1 Saprospiraceae bacterium | reverse complement strand
ATATCGATGAAAGCGGCAAAAATATCATTCGCTGTCAATACATGCAGGCAGAAGATTTCAATTCGCAGACAACTGTAGTCTGCAAATCGGAAAAGGAGTGTGGTATTATAGACCTAAAGGGTCAGGAAATAACTCCATTTATATATAGTTCCTTTCAGAAAGGAGAAAATGACCAGTGGATTATGATTCGCGAAGAAAATGGAAAACGAATTACAATTAAATATGATTTCTAACAGTAAAACATTCGATAAACCAAAACCAACAGCATGTCCAGAAATACAGAGTTCAGAAACGCAGGGAGTAGATTTGGCTCAACTATCAGACAAAGTTTAGATCTGATTTCCGGCCGCAATGTCAATAATTATACTTTGTTGTTTCTTGATCCAACCAAACAACATATTCGGGGAGAATCCAAAAATATAGTAGTTCCATATATTGTTCTCGGACGAAACTCATCCTGCCATGTTCAATATGGGGATGAGTATCCAACAGTAAGTCGCCAGCATGCTTCTATACAGTCTGATGAAAAGGGTTGTGTTCTGATTCATAATCCCCAGGCAACAAATCCAACGTATGTTGATGGTCGTCCCATTAGCGGTTATCACAATCTTGAATCTGGCGATGAGATACAGTTATCGCATGATGGACCAAGGATTCGTTTCCTTATGGATAAGACTGTTAAAACCTCAACGATAGGTTTCACTCGCAGGATGTCCATGGCGATAGGACAATCGCTACGACCATATAAAAGAGCATTATTAGTTGCTGGTGCATTGCTGATCGGAATCATTGGATATTCAATTTGGAGTACCCTTAAGGTTGCCACACTTGACAAAAATCAAAGCGAGTTATCTATTCAAATAAAGGACGCTGGGAAAGAACTGGATGAATATCTACTAACATTGGATAGTCTAGGAGTAAAAACGAAAACTAATTCCACAGAAATAGCCAAAACAAAAATGAACATTGCCAATGTTCAGTCTAGATTGATTGGACCAGGAGGTCTATCTAGAGCATCACCTTCCTCCTCTTCCGTAGAAGTTTCTGGACTTTTGAAAGAACTTGAAAAAAATATATATTATATACATGTATTGGAGTTTAAACTTCCGGGAATCGAAGTTGATATGTTTGACGAAGCCAAACAATACATGTTAAAATGGAGTGGCACAGGATTTTTAGCTTCGGATGGAAGGTTTTATACCGCCAGACATGTCGTTCAACCATGGTTTTACCCACAAGAAGGTTGCGATATAAGAGCTCTAATTAATAATTATGTTGCTAAGGGTGGAAGCGTCATGATAAAATACGTGGCCATTTCACCATCAGGGGATAGTTTTACTTTCACTGGTGATCAGGTTTTTGCTGACCCAAGTAATGATAAATCTGATGGGCCATATACCTGCGGAGAACATGAGATAACGATAGACGCACCAGTTGGATATAGTACAGATTATGCTTACATTATGATGGGAAATAGAAAGAGTAATATTGAGTATAACCGTGAGCTTTCGAAAAAACTGGAGAGAGGGGAGACCTTATATATCCATGGATATCCTGGAGGCCTACATCTTCAAGATGACTATACCTTGTCCCCAGTCTATAGCGAGGCAATGGTGGCCCAGGAAGGGATCAGGAACAATGTTATTCATGTAACCTCTATGTCATTTGTAGGCGGGAATTCAGGAGGGCCTGTTTTTGCACTTAGAGGTAACAAATTAATTGTCATAGGACTTGCTGTGGCCACTTACGATAAAATTGGTATTGTAATCCCCGCTGCAAACTTTAGATAGAATGATTTTCACCAAGTAATCTGATATTAAAAAATGAATATAAAAGTGATAATTGTCACAACAGTTTTATTGCTGTTGCGTTTTTGCTCATTTTCTCAACAGGGAACGCTAGATGATTTTTGGAAAGATGTTGAAAAACGGAAGGGCTTAAACAAGATTAACAAGGAAGCCTTAACTGTGAAATACGATTCTAAGCTAATAAAGATTTGTGGGAATAATATAATTATACTGCAGCAGGATTACGTCTATGAAAAGAAGAATAAAAGATATGTGAAGGGAAGTGATGACTATTATGGGCGAAAATTTGGGGTTGGAATCAGAACTGAAGAAGGTATTATAGCAAGTAAACATCTAATTGATCCGTGGAACCGAGATAGTTCTTCGCTGATATTAAAAGGGTACGCTCCGGTTCGCACATCTGTTCACTATATGTCAGTTCTGGACACAGTAACTGCTGTGCAAGAGGAAGGCAAGTATTCACTTTCAGGGGGAGATCATCTTATTCGCTATTCATTTGATCAAATTGAAAAGGATGAGAATAAAGGGGTCCAGCCCGATAGTACAGGGCTCTTAATGCTATTCTATCAGGACATGGAAAATGACTCAATAAAAAGAATAATTGTTGATTTTAATCCAAAATGGACCGGCGATGGAGCTGTTATTGATACTCAGTGGATAAACAGACAATTGATTGGAGGGGTGTATTTTAATGCAGACAGTACTGTAGCCAAATCGAATTTTATAATAACAGGAATTTTAGGTAGTGAAATGCAAAGAGGTTTTAAGTTATATAAACTAATTAATTCAATACCAGAGAAATCCTCCGGCAAATCTGAAGAGTTTAACGAATTAAAAAACACCTCTAAAAATGATTGCAAATCAATTACATCAGATAAAAAAAGGAAAAAGAAGAATAATAAATCATAGCAGCTTTCGGAAGAAAAGAGAGCAAGTCTTTCTTTGAACTGATAGAAAGCAAACGGTAATACTTATTATATAATGAATTTTATCAAGTAAAGGCCTGAAGAATTTCAGTATTAAAAAGGTATAAACTCATAAAGGCATATTTGTAAAAAATGGTAACATTAAAGGGATATTATAGGACCGACAAAGGCCTGGTAAGACCGCATAACGAAGACCGATTATGTGTAGTTCCTGCATTTAATGAATACCAACTTTCAGCTGAAATTTCAATAGATAAGGGAAAAGGTTTACTGCTTGCCATTGCAGATGGAATGGGAGGAACTAATGCGGGTGAAGTTGCGGCAGAAATTGCAATTCAGACTGTAAAAGATAGTGCAGATAAAATTGATGCGATTTTATTAAGGCCGGCCGAGATTGGTAAGGGTCTTCAAAGTATCATTTACAAAGCTCATCTCAATATTAAAGCAGCAATAAACAAAGA
>JBDUAU010000474.1:0-3195 GCA_040004485.1 Saprospiraceae bacterium | reverse complement strand
AGATCTTTATCCTCTACATTCAGCCAGAACTGATAGAACTTGTATGGAGATGTCATCGCCGGGTCTAACCAAACATTACCTTCTTCACTTTTACCAAATTTTTTCCCATCCGCTTTAGTTAGCAATGGAGTAGTGAGTGCGAATACATTACTGCCGGGAATATTTCTTCTAATAAATTCCGTACCTGATGTAATATTTCCCCACTGATCAGAACCACCCATCTGGAGGACACAATCATGACCCCGATAAAGACATAAAAAATCATAGGCCTGTAACAATTGATAGCTGAACTCCGTATAAGACATTCCGGTATCCATCCGGTTTTTTACAGAGTCTTTTGACAACATATAATTGATCGTGATATGTTTTCCTACATCCCGTAGAAAATCCAGGGCATTCATGTCTTTATAGAAATCGAGATTATTGAGCTGGACTGCAGCATTTGGACCTTCAAAATCAAGAAGTTTGCGAACCTGTGCTTCCTGGTGAGCAAGATTTCTATCCAGCTCCTCATAAGACTTAAGTTCGCGTTCGGCATCTTTCCCTGATGGATCCCCGATCCTGCCGGTAGCCCCACCCATCAGTACAATGGGTTTGTGTCCACATAATTGAAAAAATTTGAGGATCATAATCTGGACATAATTGCCGATCGTCATTGAAGGTGCGGTGGGATCAAAACCTATATAACCGGTCACCATACCACTGTTTAGCTTATCCTCAATACCGGGAGTCAGGTCATGGATCATGCCTCTCCACTTCATTTCATCGATAAAGGATTTCTTCATGTTACTGGCTCATTTGATCAAACGAAAGAGCAAAAATGAAAATTTGATCCCATATTTGAGCGGGAAAAGATTGGTGATGGAAAATAGACCATAGACAACGGACAACAGACAGTGAGTGATTATGAGGTAATATTGAAAGAATTTGATTCAAGAATTGACGAAAATAACATCCCCTCTCTATCAATTGAAAAAAGACGAGTTGAATTTTGAATATGGAATTTGGGATTTAGAATTTTGAAGTATTAAACATGAGATACGAACCGTGGATAGCGAGAAAGTTGATGGCTTCGGGAGGAGGAGGATTTACACGTATTATATTATGGATCGCGACTGGTGCAGTGGGTCTTTCTGTGGCTGTGATGATTGTGTCGCTGGCATTGATGACAGGATTTAAGCATGAGATCACGAGGAAGATGTTTGGGTTTTGGGGACATATTCATATTTCTGATCCGCGGTCTGTGAGGTCTTATGAGGCGCTGCCTTTTGAATATGATTCGACACTTGTGCGGAATATTGAAAATATACGGAAGGTAGATTATACACCTCCTGCCGGATCCAGATCGGGTGATAAAGTGCAGACGTCAAAAGGTGGTGTTCATCATGTGCAGGCATATATTTATCTGCCGGGGATCATTACGTATGATGAGCAACTTGAAGGAATCGTGCTCAAAGGGATAGGAAAAGATTATGACTGGAATAGTATCAATCAATTTCGGGTATCTGATTCGACATGGTCATCGCTGGCGATTGATGAACTCATCATATCTCATGTCACGGCGACGCGTCTGAGATTGAAAGTGGGGGATAAATTGATCCTTCACTTTGTGCGTGAGAATCAACAATTGCATCGACGATTTACGATCAAGGGAATCTATAAGACCGGGCTTGAAGAGAATGATTCTAAGTTTGCACTCGCTTCGATTGATCGGGTGAGAGAGTTATTAGGTTGGTCGGATACGCAGGTGAGTGGGATTGAAATAGCGATTGACAATATTGATGATCTTAATCTGATCACGGATTATATCTACCAGGAAGAAATACCGCCACATCTGTATGCAGAAAATATAAAGGAGAAATTTCCGAGTTTGTTTGAGTGGCTGGAGCTGCAGGACATCAATACAATAGTGATCATCGGGTTGATGCTGGCAGTAGCGATCATAAATATGATTACAGCGTTGTTGATTTTAATTCTTGAGCGAACACAGATGATCGGAATATTGAAGAGTATGGGTGCGCGTGACAAATCGATCCGGCAGGTGTTTTTATGGTTTGCAATGTTTATTACGATAGGTGGGATATTGATTGGAAACTTGCTGGGATTAGGGCTTGTATTGCTTGAAGACAAATATCAATTTATCAAATTGAATGAAGCGGATTATTATCTTGATTATGCTCCGGTGATGGTTTTGCCCTGGCATTTACTGGTGGTGAATATTGGAGCGTTGTTTATTATTGGGATTTGTCTGATCGCACCGTCTTTTTTGGTGAGTAAGATAAATCCGATAAAGACGATACATTTTAATTGAGAGGAGCATAGAGCATAGAGCAGAGAGCAGAGAGCATAGAGCAGAGGGCAGGGAGCAGAGAGGCAATGAGAATAGCACCTATATTGTTTCTATAGTGTGATAAATTTATTCCGAATCTTTTAATAAATTTTTATTCAGGATACAGGTGATAGAATGGCGCATAAAAACTTTCATTCTCCGTTTGATCAACTATGTGATTACAATTCCTCATCGGTTGTTTCGGTTAGTAAAATGGATATTTTGGATATCACCACTACATGGCAGACACAAATTCCTAAGATGGCTTGCAGGATTGATTTTACTGATTGTAGACTTCACTCCGGTACCACTGATCTATGAAACCATACTTGATCTGATCAAATGGAAAACAAGACCGCTGAGTGAAAAAGAAAAAGAAATGTTGATGTCTGTTTTTGGAACAACAATGCAATATCATCTAATCGGTGTAGATCCGCGCTCCATTCCAGCTATAAAAAGATGGACACTTGCTTATGTAAGCTTTCATACTATCAATTTTGAAGATGAAATTCCGGATACCACACTAATACATGAAACGGTGCATATCTGGCAGTATAAAAAACATGGCGCAGTCTATATCTCAGAATCCTTCTGGGCACAACGGTGGGGTAGTGGCTACAACTATGGTGGACTGGAGCCGTTGAAGATGTACAGCGAAGGCCTGGGCTTGAATGCTTTCAATTTCGAGCAACAAGCGGATATCATTGAAGATTATTATAGATGGAAAAACAATCTTCCTTTACAATGGACACTAAATGTTCCCGGAGTGGGTGATGTTTTGTCAACTTATGCTCAACAGATTCGCGAGGGGTAGCAGAGAGCAAAGAGCAGAGAGCAGTGGGGTTGTGCTACACAGATCATCCTTT
>JBDUAU010000626.1:0-3195 GCA_040004485.1 Saprospiraceae bacterium | reverse complement strand
AAAGGCGGAAGAGGTAGAAAAGGCGGAAGAGGTAGAAAAGGCGGAAGAGGTAGAAGAGGCAGAAGAGGTAGAAGAGGCTAGAAGAGGCAGAAGAGGCAGAAGAGGCGGAAGAGGTAGAAAAGGCGGAAGAGGTAGAAGAGGCAGAAAAGGCAGAAGAGGTAGAAGAGGCAGAAAAGGCAGAAGAGGTAGAAGAGGTGGAAGAGGCAGAAGAGGTAGAAGAGGCAGAAAAGGCGGAAGAGGTTTTCTAAAATAAATAAATTTTGAACTCGGCGGTGAAGTGTAAAAACAGGAAAGAAGTTATGTAGCCTGAGACTACGCATAACTTCTTTCCTGTTTTTTATCCGATAATTTTTATGTCACCTACATGAAGTGGTTTTCCTTCGCCTTAGCCTTTACCTCAGCCTAGCTTTTGTGATTTACTGCCATCATATCTTTCATCACATGCAGTGTCTCTTCGAGATAAACATCTTTTCCCAGTGTTTCAAGGAAAGCCTGGTTACGTCCGATCTTTGATGAGTCAGCTTCAATAGCAGGAAGATCAAGTGCAAGATTATGGGGTTTCAAGCCATCGATCGTTCCAAATATTTTTTTGAATGCTTTAGATTCTTCATCACGGGACATATCAAGAGAACGGTATTCGTCCAATTGCAAAGGAACCTTTGTTTCGTCTGTGATCTGCTTGATTCGTTTTGCATTCTCTTCAATCTTGTCGAATACAGGAGATGATGCTATTCGTTGCTCACTTTTTTTCTTCAGATCATTAAGTCCAGTGATATTGTATACATCCTGGCTATATGGAACAGGTTGTATTTCAGTCCACTCCATCGGGTAATCAAGTTCTTTTTCACCTGCATCAATATACTCCTGGTTGTCCGGAAGATTGATATCCGGTGTAACTCCACGCAACTGTGTTGAACCACCATTGATCCGGTAAAATTTCTGTAATGTCAGTTTAACTTCTCCAAGAGGTTTCATATCATCATTGCCCTGAACTACTTTGTCAAGATCAAAAAATCGTTGAACAGATCCTTTTCCAAAAGTGGAACGACCACCTATGATCACAGCACGCCCATAATCCTGCAAAGCTGCTGCAAGAATTTCAGAAGCACTTGCGCTCTGCGTATTGACCATCACCACGAGTGGGCCTGTGTATAGTACCTGGTCGTCTTTGTCTTTAAGAATATTCGGTACGGAATTTCTTCCTACCACCTGCACGATAGGACCGTCTTTGATAAACAAGCCTGACATCTGTACGACATCATTGAGTGAGCCGCCACTATTGTTGCGCAGGTCAAGAATAATTCCTTTGACATTAGCTTTCATTAGCTTTTCGACTTCAATGGCGACATCCTGTGCACAGCTACGACCATTCGGATTTTCGAAGTCTGCATAGAATTTTGGAAGATATATATAGCCTACATTTCCAACCTGACCATCAAGATCCATGATAGCCGATTTAGCAAATCCTTCGTCGAGCAATACTTCATCACGCACGATTGTAATCTCACGGACTGTACCATCAGGCTTGCGAACTGTGAGTGTAACTTTGGTGCCTTTAGGGCCTCTGATTAAACCAACAACTTCATCGACTACCCAACCCGTAACATCAACAGGTTCTTTTTGATTTTCCTGTTGAACTTTAAATATTTTATCATCTACTTCGAGTTCCTTTTCTTTCCATGCAGGTCCACCCGGAATGACGAGTACGACTTTCGTGTAGTCACCATCCATTTGCAGGCGGGCACCGATCCCTTCAAGTCTGCCGGACATATTAATATCAAAATCTTCTTTTTCTTTTGGATTGAAATAATCTGAGTGCGGATCAAATACATTGGTGATGCTGTTGAGATACATTTCAAAACGATCTGACCTGCGTACCTTATCAAGCCGGACATACCAGGCATCAAAATCTTTTTTGACATCTGCACGTGCAGCGGCTTCTAACTCTGCTACTGACTTCTTTCCACCTTCAGGTTCTTCAGTCGCTTCTTCCTGATCCTTTATTTTATCATTGAGCCTGGTGAGCGTTTCAAATTTCAGATACGTACGCCAGAATTCTTTAAGCTCCTCATCATTTTTTGCAAATGATCTTTTAGTTCCATCCGTTTCGATCGAATCTTTAGCCGTAAAGTCAAATGGGTGGCTCAGGATTTCGGGATACCAAACACGTGTTTTATCAACGGCTTTATTGATCCTGTCATAGGTAATATCAAAGAAGTGCAGATTCAAATCTTCAGGTTGAAGAGAATTGTCAAGGCTATCCTTGTAATCATCCATCAGGTCCAGGTCCTGAATAGTAAGGAATCGTTTCATTCCATCCAGACGGTCCAGATATGTATCATACAACTTATGAGAGAAAGCGTCATCTAGTGGCACATTCCTGAAATGTAAATTACTCAGCAACTGAACGACAGCCTGAAGAATCAGCTTTTCTTTATCCTCATTGTCGGGTTGTCTGTAGAATGCCAGACCTACATAGGCCAGTATTCCGGTAAGGGCAGCAATGATCCAAATCCTCATGGTCAATTTTTTCATTTTTTTCAGGACAAGGCCTGATATGTTGTTTAAGAATACAAAGTACGTGCTTATAACAATTCCTGTGGGCAAATCTTGTACCACCGAAGCCTATTTAACGACACGATAACATAAATTGTTTATTTCCGTTTACGGATTCTGGGTTAACTAAAATGGTTATTAATTCATTCATTTTGCCCTAATCTAAAGCCTTTTATGCTAAAATGGTGTGATTTTTAGGCCAAATATGTCTCTTTTATCCTTTTCTTAGCTATAGCTATGGAGTGTTCCTCTTGCGGAAAAGATTCAGTCATGATGTTTGATTGCACCGGAATAAGCCCTACTTATACCATTGATATCAAACTAATATTGAATGCTTTTTGTGCCCTGTCAGGATGTCATGATGCCATCAGTTCAAAAGCCGGAATTGATTTCAGCACGTACAATTCTTCATCCTACGGAAGTCAATCTGGTCGGTTTCTTGGAGCTATTCAATAAAAAAAAGGGGTTTCTGGCTATGCCCAATGGCCTGCCCAAACTGGGTGATGATAAGATTAAGCTGTTGTCGTGCTGGGTCCAGAATGGATCAACGAAATGATAAAAACATTGACCATAGGGCACAGAGAGATTAATTGCCGGATCAGGATGAAGAGAATATAAGTACTTCATCCTTTCCCGGCC
>JBDUAU010000561.1:0-3198 GCA_040004485.1 Saprospiraceae bacterium | reverse complement strand
GGAGAGTTTGCTTTTTGCTTTTGAATATTCAACATCGGACTCACCGAGACAAAGGGCGATCGCCATGCTTGTAAATGTCAGTGCAGAATGTACAGATGTCCAGGGTACAGGTCCATGAGATAATATTTTATATTCAATGGGCCAGTCAGCATAGTCAAGTGAATTGATATACTCGTTCACACCGCTTACATACGCATCAATCAATGCTTTGTTCCCTTCATAGTTCTCCCAGTTTTTTGCTTTTTCAATTGCCGATTTTTCATATCCTCTTTCGCGTGCCTTTTGATCATAAGCGAGCGTTCTTTTTCCAAGAAGTTCTGACAAACGTCCTGCAGCAGCTCTTGTGGTGATGTCCATGGCGAATAATCGATTTGCAGCTTGCAGATAACCTTCTGCATATACCGCATCTTCCATGGATTGGGCATAGATATGTGGTATGTCACGTTCGTCAAATAGGATCCTGACAGGTTGCTTAGTTTTTCCTTTGAATGTATATGAAGCATCAGAGGGATGCACACTATGCCATATACCCTGAAAAGGACTAAAGAAGCGTCCAATGGCTGGAAGAAAATTTTCTCCTGCCGGAATATCAGTACTAAGTAGGAAAAGCCATCCTGAGAAGAGTAGGGCAGGGAGAATGATTCTTTTCATGGGTAAAAGTTATAATTCGGTACCTGAATTTGATAATCAATCGATTGTAAAATTATTTTTTTTGAGCGATAAGAAAGAATAAGTCTATTTGACGGCTGTATACACATACGGCGCATAATAGTCAATGGATTTGTCAAATGTAATAAAGCAGACCAAGGAAATGATATTTGATATCAACAAAGCTGAATAAAACATTAGCTTATGGTAGCTTAACCTTGCCATAAATTGGCATATGAGACAAATTTGAAATCAGGTTTTCCTGATAACTATTAATACAATATTATAAGGAGTAGGGATTATATGAATATATCTTACCAATAATTTTTTATTGAATTATTTTCAAATCTAACCAGAAATGGTGAGATTTAGTTACTAATTCTGCTATAGCTTTGGCCCATTAGCTCCCTATTCGATTTTTCGCCAGTTTTGATATTTATCTTTTATCCCTCCTCTTTTAACTTTTAGGGACAGCTCCTAAGATTTCCTTCTTTTTGGAAAGGTATCAGTTAAGATTGATTTTTGAAATACCATGTATAGCACTTGATGGTATTGGTTTTGTTTGTAACAATTTTAAATTTTACTTTTATGAGAAAGATCATTTTTTCAACCACAACTTCTATTACCCCTACTGAAGGCAAGTCACGCCGGTTATTGGACAACAAAAATCGTACGTTAGTAAAAGGGTTTACATTTCTTGCCTTAATTGTTAGCCTTGTGTCCTACTCGCTATTTATCGGATGCAAAAAGGATGAAAACTTTATTACCTCACAACCGAGATCAGGTTATGATTTCGATTCATTTAAATCTTTGTATGTTGATAACCAAAATGATCCGGAGAATCAAAATATAAGCGAGATCCAACTTTTGACTGCACTTGCTTTTAACAATGTTATTCAGAATGCAAGTATGAGAATTTGTTCTTGGCAAAATCAACAAGGATATTAATTCCGAAGGTACATCACTTGTTAATTTAAGTTCGGAGAATGAAGAATTTGCAAATCGATTAGGTGAGCAATTACATTTAAATTTGCTAAATCAGCACTTACCTGAACATTTGAAATCTTTGATTGATGTACCTAGTCGTGAGCTTATTGGCAGGCTAGAAGGTATGATGGTGCATCAAAACGAAAACTACATCCTTGCAGTTTATCGCAATAAATTTGATGACCCGACCAAAATTAAGCCTAGAGATGGTGGAGGTACAATCACCGCAATAGCAGAATCAGTAAATGATGCCGATGAGGTACTTGCTTTTATAGATACTGATACTTTTTTATTAAGCGAGGTTGACGCGGAAGAATCTTCATCAACGATAGTATTTATTGGAGATGGAGCAAGAGAGGATATAAATTTTTCTGATCCTACCCCAGAGGAAAACCATTCATCTTCAAGACACGATGAATTGAATTTTGAAGTTGATTCCTGGAAAATTCAAAGTGGACATAGGTATGAAAATGATCATTATTCTGAAATTATTGTTTACGCAGTCCAATTTCTTGATAATGGAACAGTAACAAGGTCGTATGATTGCTTGCCTTTCAGACCTAAGTCTGTTTATTATTTAGATATTGATAATACAGGGGGCGGTACTGTTTTTAATACTAATGAAGGATTATGGGCAACTGATCAAACTGAATTTAATAATGATGTAAATGTACATTTGGGAGCATATGAATATGACTGGTATTCTTCTAAAAAGAATTTAACACCAACATGCGCTGATGATTTCCCATCTTTTACAGGGGTAGGTAGGTATTGTAGGATGAAATACAGTAATGAATGGTATTTCTTTGAGTGTCTAGATTTGCCTGCTAGATGGCCAACTAACAATACTTCTTGGACTCTTGATGTAAGTAATGCTAAATGTGATTTTAGAGTACTAAGAAATGATTGATTGCAAATAATAATCCATATTATTGGGAGTGAAACTTCACTCCCAATAATTATAAAATTAAGTGATATGAATATTCGCATTTTTCTATTGTTTGTTTCGTTGTTTTTAGCACTTCATAATTCTAAAGCACAGTTTGGGATCAATTTTATTGCGGTAAACAGAATTCATAATGACGAATTGCCAATCAGCCCATTAAAAGGATTTAACGTGGTTCATTCAATGGGAGCTGGAATAGAATTGTATAAAACAAATTTTCCTCTTTCTTTGTCATTTACAAAAGATTATTATTTTGCTCTTGATAATTTTAACGCAGGCAGTGGCAACAGAGCTGATGATATTGATGAAAGGTGGTATGAAAGTTTCTTAATGATGAATTATCGGTTAAAAAAATGTTATATAAGTGCCGGATATTTTCATCTAGAAAGAGAAGCAAGTGCAAATTTGCTTAGCGATTATTTAGCTAGAGATTATAAAGGATTGGTTTTTTCATTTACCCAAAGTATTAAATGGTTGGATATTGAATTTAAGACTAAAGTCAATTTATCACCGGGTTTTGCTGCTATTTTTGGAGGAGCGCCACATAGTATTTCGTTTAATTATAGAATCAGCAGATACGAATATGATCATAGAAAAGAAAATTTAAACAACTTATT
>JBDUAU010000486.1:0-10786 GCA_040004485.1 Saprospiraceae bacterium | reverse complement strand
AATTCCGGATTTTGTGGCGACGTATATAACCAACTTGTATCCTTACAGAGATCGAAATGTTTTGTGTTTTGCCCGACATAGTCAAATCGGGTTTCATATGCATCCGTATGATAGGTTGCATTTCCTTGGAGATCCGTAATGAGTTGAGTGGTGTGATTACTGTCTGTCGCTGTAATAAACCAACCTGACAATGGTATATCATCTGCAGAATATTGACAGTCACCCTCGATATCATAATGAAGAGACAGATGAATGGTATATGGAAATGGGTTGCCATCTTTTTCAATACCCAATAACCAACCATTCGTTGGTGAATTTCCAAGGTTGTCTGCAATCATGCCAGATAATAAATAATGATCATTGGATTCTGCCGCAGAAAATGTATACGCATTATGATTTACACGTCCATAGTATTTAAGCCATTCCTGTTTGCCTGACGCATTCAGTTTAATAGCAAAGGATGAATCCTGCTCATATATTCCGGTCATCAACCATCCCCCATCCGTTGTAGGGATCAGTGAGGTAGGCCATTCATCTTTTCGGGACTGTCCGTACACTTTTCTGTCCAATTGATTTCCTAAAGTATCAAAAGCAAAAAGACCTATCTGGTCCTGGTAATTATCAGCAATCCAAATAGTGCCTGAATGATCCTGATAGACGCCCATAGCTGGTCGGAAACGTTCTGTAATATCTGAGAAGTTATATTCACTGTTCCAGGTATCATAGATTCTGTACCAGATAACATCGTCCTGTGCATTGACATTAGCAATAAATCCACCTTCGTAGCCGGCTCCAATGTTATTCGAACGACCGATCACCAGAAAATGATTATCTGTAGTCGGTATTATCTTATGAATGACAGTTTCGCCAGAGATCTGGAAATAGGATTTACGTATTTCATTTCCCACACTATCTACATGCAAAATACCGGCGATCCTGTCCTTATATCCCACAGTAATGAAACCATTCCCTTCCGGTTGTACGTCCTGCAGTCCACCTATATCCTGATAATATTGTTTCCAGATCTGATCACCATCACGATCCACCTTAATGAGGATCGACTGGCGGACATCGAAATAGGCTTTTTTCCCTGCATCGCCGGCGATGATCATATGCCCATCGCTAAGCATGAGTAAATTGTATCCGATCTCCCAATTAGTCGGGTTATTAAATCCATATGATTTGCTCCATAGTAAGTTTCCTATGGAATCTATTTTCATCAACCATATCTGGTGCCCACCGTTTTCGTAGACAGAACCAAGAAGAAAAAATTTATTGCTGTCTGCAGGAATCACTTTATAAATAAAGTCATCACCTGTATTGCCAAATTGAATATTGAATGGTTGACCATTAGAAATGAATGCGCAAAGAAGCAGCATTGTGAGAAGGATCGTTCTCATGTCCAAGGGGATTACTGTTTGATAATAATATGTTCAGACGCCGAAGCGTACTACAATGTAATCAAATTTTCCTATTGATATATTAAAACTTCGATTGGCAAAAGAGTCCGGAATTATGTAGGGCACACGCAAATCAGAAATTTGCTGACACTCCAAACCTTGTCTTCACTACATATTATTTTTCAATGCATCGGGCAACATGCGTAAAAAAAACAAAGCTTCACGATAATCCACGGACTGGTAATCAGGGCCGACCTTTCCAAGCAGGATTTTATACATACTACTATATTCGAAATAATAATTTTCCGAAAAAATAAACCATGCTTTCGGTCCAAGCTTTTCTGCCACGAACCATTTTTCAACGAGACGTGCCAGTAGTCCGTTTCCGTCCGCAAAGGGCTGGATCGTACACAGTGTCAGGTGAAGGTTCGAAGCATAGTAAAAGACTTCTGCAAAATCCAGATCTGTATTGAGAATTTGATCCAGATCTACATACCATTTGAGCATTTCAGAAAAAATCAAATTTGGAGCAGCTGCAACATAGGTTGAATGGCCCTCGGACCAAATGATTTGCTTAGCCTGTGTTCTGAATACACCGCGCGATGGCTCATGGAGGATATTCTTCATCAGGATGGCGTGAGCTTCGACCAGGGACTCAGCTGTAAGCTTTGCGTTTTGTGCAAACTTATAGGCTTCATATATATTATCCATTTTCCATGCCACACCTGACCGATCGTTGATGGAGTGCAATCGATGAGATGCATATTCCTGGAATTCAATTATATCACCCTCTATACCTGCCGAAAAAACAGCAGCTACTGCAAGAGACAGATTGCATGCAGGTGAGCTCAGTTCACTTTCATCCAACAAATCAAAATGTTCGCGGATGACAGGATCAAATGTTTTTTTGTATTCGTCGAGGAGTGTTGTCGGGATGATCTGCAGGGGAATGCGCATGGGGCAGCGTTCTTTTCATATAAAAGTAGTGACTTGAAATAAAAAAAGCCCCGTCTCCGGGGCTTTTTTACAATAATATCTTCTATCTATTCCTCTATCTCACCACTGTCACTTTCTCCACAATCATTCCACTCGTCGTCTGTACCTGCAACACATAAATGCCAGGCGTCAATGCGGAAACATCCACAATTGTCCTGAACTGACTTTCAACGACAGGATCAATGTCCTGTTTGATCACCACCTTGCCTGAATAATCTAATAATCTCAATCCGATGACACGACACTCTTCTGTCTGTCGTATGATCACATTGAGTTGATCACTTACAGGATTTGGTGTAATCTGCATTTGTGGCTGATCATCCATATCCACCGGTGCCTGCACAATCTCTGCAGCGTTATCAAATACTTCACCTTCTTCAGAAGATACTACATGTGGTACACCGGCGTAATTGAACGTAACATGATCCAACAAACAAATGGTAAAGGTTCCGGTAGCGCCTTCAAAGCCCCATACACGAACCCAAATGGTAACGCCCGCCGTACCTGTGAGATTGATCACCGGCATCAATGATCCGTTGCCATTGTCATTGTTGTCCTCACAAGTGATGACGGATAGAATATTACAATCTGTACCTGAATACACTTCCATGACGGCATTGGCCAGGCTTCCTGCACTCGTCCGTATGGTGACATTAGGATTGAGGACATTAGGCATTGTGAATTTAAACCATACATCTTTATTCCCAATTGACGAGCATCCCCCCACAGGTGACGGAACACTTGGTGTAGCATCTACATTGGAAGCAAACGTCGAAACACACGTATCATTGACTGTGAGCACTATTGCATTTGCGCATTCATCATTTGGAACACCATTACCTGTTGTGGTAAATGATGCGGTTGATGACCAGTTGCTGAAATGATCATCACTACACTTCGTTTTCACATGCCAGTCATAAGTTGTATTCGGTGTAAGACCCGTAACGACTACAAAAGTATCCGTCATCAATCCACCTACATCTATATAAACGCCATTCGGTAATCGTATCTGACCCTTGTAGCCCAATGCACCCGGGACCGCAGACCAATGCAAAGTAGCCGAGGTCTCATTGATCAGATCCGCTGTCAGATGATCCGGCGCAGAACATGATGGCAGATCAGTCGTCATAAACTGGTATCCATTGGCGTAGAAACTATGAAAGCCGCCCGAACAATTGGTTCTCACCTGCCACTCATATGTCGTATTGGGGAGCAAACTATCTACAACAATAAAATTTGTATCCACAGGACTTCCGGTCACTGTATTCCATGAACCATTTGGCCATACCCTGATCTGTACCGAATAGGACTCAGCATCCTGAACCTGTGACCAGTTCAATCTGGCAGAAGTTAATGTAAGGCTATCCACAAAGAGCCCACCCGGCTTATTACATCCCGATGTATTGCTCGTATGGAACATAAGGGAAGCCAACCATTTACTTGATGAACCATTGCTGCAATTGACCTTCATGCTCCATTCATAAAGTGTATCAGGCAATAATCCTGTAACTGTAATGGATAAGTCTGTCGTAGGACTACCAGGTACATCTACCCAAGCACCATTGGCCAGCCTATACTGGATTGAATAATTCAAAACCCCATCCACCGCAGTCCAGTTGAATGTCGCTGTAGAATCTGTGACAGGCAAGGTATATCTGAAGAAGGGCAATCCACATTCCTCACCCAGTGTATTAAAGAAAGTGATAGATGACCAGTCGCTGGTACGTCCATCCGTGCAATAGGTCTTCACATGCCATTCGTAGGTCGTATTGGTTTGTAATCCTGTGAGTTCAGCTGATGTATTAGTCCATGGACCTCCCTGAAGTTGATTCCAGGGCCCCCCGGCTGCTCTCCACTCTACCACATAATAAGCTGCACCACTCACCTGCTCCCAATGTAAAGCAGCAGATGAATTCGTAATACCGGATGTATATACCCATTGCGGTGCGCCACATCCATAACCACATGTCGTGGTAAATGATATTGGGTTTGACCAATAACCATAGGAATCATAATGACCACAATTAGCCCTTATGCGCCATTGATAAGAATGACATGGGGTCAGATTATATGCAATAATCCATGTGCCTGTACTTGGACTGCCTGGCAGATCGTACCAATTGCCATAGCCATCACGAAGTTGAATCGAATAACTGTAGGCACCATATACAGCTGACCATTTGAGGGTAGCTTGTTTGTCGCCGATATCTTTGGTGATGAGTCCGTAAGGGACAGGACAGTTATTACAGGATGTACTGAATACATAAGAATTACACCAATTGCTCCATCCGGAATAACAATGGCTTTTTACACGATATTCATACGATGTACAGGGGTTAAGCTGATTGACATTGACCCATGTCCCATAGACCGGACATCCGTACAGATCATACCATGATCCTCCGGCATAGCGCCATTGGACCCAATAGTAATCGGCGCCATAGCAGCCGGCCCATTTCCAGGTCGCACTATTTTCTGTGATATTATAACAGGATAGCCATTCAGGATAATTGCAATGATACCCGTTGGTCGTAAAGTATACAGGATAACACCAGTCACTGTAATAATTGTAGCCGCAATTTGCCCTACAACGCCATTCATAATTGGTAGAAGGATCGAGATTATTGCAGGTGTACCAATTCTGGTAGCACATACCGGGGAGGTCATGCCAGGTGCCATTGGCATATCGCCACTGGATATAATAGCCATTGGCGCCATTGCAGTTTTCCCATTGCCAGGTGGCTGATGTTTCGGTGATATTGGATGTGTATGTCCAATTCGGCGGATAGCAGGGATTATCGATAGTTGGAATCAACAGGTCCTCCGCGGAGGATGCACATTCAGTGGATTTAATCCCCGAAGAGAATTCGGGACTTGCCTTCAAATCACCCAGGTAGCAGGTGAACAACAGGAGGAGAGCAGCAATGAAACCGGGTAGGGTTTGTTTCATAATCAGGTTTTTTTGGTTTGACACAAATTAGTAAAAAAGAAATAAAACAACAAAGGGAAAGATGATGATATCCTGCTCAGCATGACTGATCCGGGATAAGAATGTTAAAACATTGTGCCGCAAGGGAAATCGACTACTATTAAAAACATGAATTGGGTAAAATGTTTAGAGTCAGTTTAAAAAATGTCATTTGGCCTCTTAGAAAATGCCCCCTTTGCCCCTTCGAAATTTCTTCTCCGTGAAATTTCTCTCCCTTGTGTGCTGCGCAACCCCGGGGTAATAATTTTTCTAACGTGGTGAATGGTTGTAGAGTAGGAGACGCGATAAATCGTCGTCTCTACGACCGGAAAAAATAAAACATGAAAAATCAGGAAAGAAAAATTCGAAGGGGCAAAAAGTTATTCGTTAATCGTTATTTGTTTTTCTTTTAATTCTTCCACCGTGATCGAAGGTGGTACTTCTCCCCTCTTTAGTTTTTCAATTGCCAGTAAGGCAATTTTTTCTGCATCCTCTTTTGTAGCGAATCCATGATTTCCTGCTACTGCCGGAATGGTTTGTTGCTCGATGTAGATTTTTCCATCGATAAAAATATTGTATCCGAATTTTCCATCAGCGGTATGTGTCACAAAGTAGGTGATCTGCTCATCTGCCATTTGATGGGCGATGACAGCTTTCTTTTTTATGAGATCCTGCGCTTGTGAGTCCGGTATTGAATATGATGGTGTTGCAGAACTCGCAGTCTCATGTGAGCCAGATTGTCCGGTGCAAGCTGTGAGGTGAAACAGACAAATGAAACCCATAAAGAGATACATTATTTTATTCATAGAGTAGAATTATAAAAAAAAAGAGGACGGGGAAAATAAAAAAAGGAGGACGCGGATCTTTTAAGAAAATGTATGATCAATTTTGATTTGATTGAATATCTCATGAAGCTTTCGAATTGATCCTATTGAATCATACATTCTCATATTTTATCTGCGTCCTCTTTTATTTGATATTCGTTACTCGTTATTCGTTACTCGTTACCTTTTTAGTCGGCTCTGAACGTAATCCCATCCAAACTTATCCACCCTGTAGATCCGCCCATCACTGTCACATTTCCAGAGGTAAGGACATCGATCCTGGCCAGTCCGGAAGATGCCTGTGATGGAAAGACCAACTGTCCACTGGCCACAGGACGATAACCTGCAGGAAGTGTGAAGATGGCTAATCCGCTTTGATTCGTAGCCAGTTGAACCATTCCTCTCAAATGGACAATACCCATTTTGTCTTTGTAGTAGGCTGCAGTTGAATAGCCATTAAGATAATTAGTAAAGCCATTCAGCAATGTAGGTGCGATGAAAGCCTCCATCTCAATCACGCCTGATACCGTGACATTTCCATTTCCTTTTATCCGCATCAATTCATTGCTGCTCGTAGTCGAGGTAGCTGCATAAAAAACATGATCGCTGAGCGTATTATCAGTTTGATATCTCAATATATTTCCATTGACTCCAAATCCATAAAACTGATGATTATTATCTGCTGTTTCCCACAATACGATTTTACGATTCGCGGTAGTTCCTCCGATCATGATGGGTGCATGTGGCGTGGTGGTGCCTAAACCGATTTGTCCTGTCGGAGAAAAACGAATTCGCTCAGCACCATTTGCTATAAAAAGTATATTACCATTTACACCCTTTGCGGCCAGTCCAATATTTTGATCTGCTGAAGATCCTGCAGCATACAATGTATTCCTTCCAATCCCAACGCCCTGCGCTCCATCCGCATCCCTGATCTCAACACCATTCGAAGCATCTCCTAATGAACCTGTGACATACAATGGACGTCCTGTAGCATGTGTACCTGTGCGTGCTGCACCGCCGGCGATATCTAATTTATTATTTGGTCCACTTAGTCCCATACCTATGTTGCCATTCGGAAGAAGTTCAAATTGGTTCACTCCATTATTGGCGAACAAACGGAATGTGTGATTGCTCACTGTGCCAATTTCACCACCATCTCCTATCCACGATGCGAGATGTACAGTTCCATCCGTATGTGAAATACCATAATCATTAGTGGTTGTCTTCACTTCCAGCTTGTAGGCAGGAGTGGGGGTCCCGATACCTAGTTTATTCATCTCAACAGAATTCGAACCGAGGTAGACTGACATTATAGGAAGACTATCTGCAAGGAACCTGAATGTGTTACTGGTACCCAAATATTGCAAACCCCATGTAGGAAAAGCAGGACTATGACATAATAACATTTTATTGGCCACACCATCTTCCATGAAATAGAGCATGCGTGGATTATTCTTACATCGGATAGAACCATTCGCATCTACACCAAATTTATTGAGGACAGAAAATTTATTATCCGGATTATTTGTTCCTATACCAACTGATCCGTTGCCTTTAATGCGCATCAATTCACTAGAACTATTTGGATCTATTCCTGCATAAAAAACATGATCATTACTTGTCGCTCCTACCTGATAGCGCATTATTCCTGAATTAACACCCATGCCAAAAAATTGCTGATCGTTATTAGCACTTTCATAAAGAACAATTTTCCGGCTCTGCAGACTATTTGATAATTGAAGCGGAGCATGTGAAACAGCTGTGCCAATACCCACATTGCCTCCGGATGTGATGATCATCTTTGGTGTCCCGATATCATCAGTGGAAACAGTATTGATGTCTTTCTTCCATATCCCGTCTGACATGCCGCCTGCAACTGAAAGATCAAGTGTGTTATCGTAAACAGGGCCGATTCTGTAAGGAATATATCCAGCAAAATCCTGTTTGGCCGCCCCGTCATAGCCTGTCCCAATAAACGCTTCTCCATTAACTACAAAACTCACTGCTCGGGAACGGGCTGTTGCACCGAGATCTTGCATTTGAGTCCAGGTATTTCCGATATAATCATATTTCCATACATCATTAAAATAATTCGATCCTTCACCGGAAGTGACATATCCGTTAAAACCAATAGTAAATCCCGTACCATCCTGTCTAGCCCCACCGGGGAAAGTTGTCATTGCTGTCCATATTCCTCCTCCAGTAGGCGTGAATTTATAAAATGTATTATCCCAGTAGTTAAAAGGAAATGCTTTAATAATACCAATTCCCACATACCCAACACCTGTTGGCGAGCTCAGCGCAATCATCGAATGACATTTAACCGGGTAATTGGTTTGTGTTAACCAAGCATTGGTATTCGGATCATATCTGTACATATCCTGATACCAAACATCTGTCACCGGATTAAATCCAAGTCCTATATAAGCAACTCCACTAATGGTAAATGCAACTGCGTTCATCCTGCCCGTAAATCCAGGCAATGTTGAAGTATTTACCCAGTTATTGCCAGTAGGATCATAAAACCACAAGTCATATTCAGGATTTCCACTGAATCCTGTAGCGATATATCCTTTATTATTCAATACAAATCCAACCGCATTGTACCTGGGCGTTCCACCGAAATCAGCTTTTTGTGTCCATGTATTCGTTGCGGGTTCGTATTCCCAAAAATCTTTTTTGTAACCATTGACAGCAGTAGAGCCTGTGCCTACGTATCCTTTTGTGCCAATCGAAAAAGCAACCGCGCCATATCGGGCGACACCACCAAAATTGGCAATGGTTCTGCCGGATGCAGCTGTATCTGTTCCTGTCACTTTATACCCGCAGTTCTTTATCCAGGATGTGCCATCATAAACGTCAAGACAATAATCATCAAGGTTTAAGATTTGCAAGCCTGTTGCCGGAGAAAATATCGCATTTCGTTGAGATGTAGTCATGCGCGGTATGAGGACGCCTTTTGTTGTACTGGAAATATCCAATAATGAACTTGCATTCGGAGTAGTGGTGCCAATACCCACAGACTGGGCGTACATGACCTGACAAATAGTAATCGTCATGAGAAGGATGAACATTTTTTTCATAGCTGAATATTTTTTGGCGTGGTATGCATTATTAAATGGAGAAATTTATGATGGTTGACGTCATTTCATCTGGTGATGAATTCTGGATAAGAACACCTGCCGGCTCAAATTTTGCGTCAAGATGCCGGATCAATTTCTCGGACACCAGGTAGGACAGGACTATCAGGAGGATGGTGATGAATACTAATATGAATACCCATTTGTATCGACTTTCCATCTGCATTTTCCTTTTGATTTCGATTTATCAAAAGTATAGGCGAGATAAGTCCGGTGTCTATAAATGCGATGGACAATGGCTGGACAAGCGGTGGACAATTAGTGGACAGACGAATTAGAGAAGTGAGAGCGTGAGAGGGTAAGACGGTCGTAGAGACGGCGATTTACGGTTGGTGAGCTGCGGTTGGTGAGCTGTAGCACGAGGATGAGTGAGGCAGGTCGAACCATAGCACGAGGATCAGTCAGGCAGGTCGAACCATCGCGTCTCCCTTAACGTGTGGGTCTACGCAAAATATTCATCCAATTCTCCATCCGTATTCAACCCAAGACGATGACGCAATCGTTGACGTGTTTTATAAACGCTATTTGGGGATATGCCTAGGATGATGGCAGCTTTCTTTGCGGGTACTTTGAGCTTGATTAATGAGGACATGCGTTGCTCGGCGACGGTGATGCCTTCCGTTGTTTTCCTTAATGACTGGAAAAAATTTGGGTAGACATTTTCAAACATGCTCTTGAATTTATCCCAGTCTTCATCCGTGAGGATGGCATGACCCGTAAGCTCTGCGATGTGTTGGGATTGTTCTTCACTGATCTCCTTTTCGATCAGTTGGGCCTGAAGTGTCTCCACCAGGGTGGATTTTTCGATCAGTGTACGTGTGAAATTCTGGAGCTGTTCTTTTGCCTGATGTGCATCCTGCTCAGCGAGTCGTTTTGCTTCCAACGCTTCCTGGCGGCGAACTTTGAGACTCAGCTTCTGCCTGTTGAGAATCATAAATCCGACCACTGCCATCATGAAGATCAGTGCTATGATAAAATTGCGCACCAGTTTGATACGCTCTTTCTCCTTATTTAGTGATTTGATCTCATGGATGTTTTCCCGATTGTCAAGACGTTGCTGGATAATCTCAGCGCGCGCATCAGATGCTTCGTGCTCAATTGAATCATGCAGGGTGAGAAATTTATCCTGGTAAAAACTGACGCTATCTGCTTTCCCAAGGCTTGCAAAAACTTTGGTGTATGTAAAAAGTGTCCTTTCCATATAGTCAGGATCATATGACGAAGAAATTAATCGTTGTGCTTCGCGCGTTTTCTGAAGAGCTTCTTCAGGTTTGTGATGAATAAGATCGATTCGAGCCAGCCATTGAAGCGTGTTGCCTGCATTGTCATATTCTTTTGCTTTTATACTGCCATCATAATCAAACTTTAGCAGCGGCTCCGCTTTATCATAGTCGCCTTGCTGAAAAAAGACATCACCTTTATTCCGCGTGCCGTAACCGAAATTCAGGCCGACAA
>JBDUAU010000055.1:0-3204 GCA_040004485.1 Saprospiraceae bacterium | reverse complement strand
GCTGACCGGCAACATCAGAAGGTGAAATGAAAATACCAGAACCAATGCTGGATCCGGCAGCAATCATCATTAATGCAAAAAAATTTATGGATTTTTTGAGGGGTTGAGACATCTATTAGATAGGATCAATCGATAGTAAGATAAAGCTTAAATTGTGACATTAACATCTTAAAGCATTTGACCGGACAAAGAAATCAACACGGCGTTAAAGTCTTATGCTATTTTTTCATTCAATACCTACATCTGTCTATACTGAATTGAATTTTAAAATAGTAAGCCATTAAATACTTCAATTATCTGGTCCTTTTTTCATGGATTACTTTAAAGAGCTGACTGCTATTCACAAATATGTTTGAAAAACAAATACGGTACATAACACTTCTTTCTTTAGTGGTGATGGTGATGAATGGCAGGACCTCTCAGGCGCAGTCTGTTGTCCCGGATCAGAATTCAATTCTTGCCGGAAATAGAAAGGTTACAATACCGTTCATTTATGTCCACAACTTTATCATTCTAAAAGTCAAACTTTATGGAGTCCTTTCGGTGAACCTCATCTATGATACCGGCGCAGAACATGTCATCATTTTCAAAAAGGAATATACAGATTTGTTACATACCACGTACGACAAGCGAATCCCAATCATGGGAGCAGATCTCAGTCGTAAAATCTTTGCACTAATAGCCCGAAATGCCACTCTTCAACTTGAAGGATTATTGCCTAAACCCTGCGATCTTCTGGTTCTTGAGGAAGACTACTTCAAGCTCGATGAGTTGGTTGGAATCCCTATCGATGGATTGATAGGCGGTGGTTTCTTCAGAAATCTTATTGTCAATATTGATTACCGCAATTACCGGATGACTTTATATGATCCAGTCAATTTTGAAATTCCAAAAGGGTACATGACTCTCCCTATCAGGATCAAAACGAATAAACCCTACATCGATGCCGAGACAAGCCTTCAGGATGGCACTGTTGTCCAGGTTGACTTATTGATTGACACTGGTGCTGGTGTCCCTCTTCTATTGCATACCAATTCACTTTCATCTTTGCGTTTACCTGAACATTACATCAGGGGTAAATTGGGCATGGGGCTTGGAGGATACCTTGAAGGCTTTATCGGACGTATTGACAAGCTTCGTTTTGGTGAGCTTGAATTTCCAGGTGTATTAACCAGTTTTCAGGAAATATCTCAGGAATGGCTTGATGATCAGGATCGGTTCAGAAATGGCATCATCGGAAATCAAATATTGAATCGGTTTAGTATCTTTTTTGATTACATACATGGTCAGCTATATCTTAAGCCCAATCACCGCAAACAAAAACCGTTCACCATGGACCGTAGTGGTCTGATTATTTTTGCTTTCAGTGATGATTTCAACCAGTTTGTTGTAAAAGATATCATTGATAGTTCCCCGGCCGCAGAAGCAGATATCCGGATAAATGACATTCTTCTCAAAATCCATGGATTTCCCACCCATTTTTACTCCCTGGAAGAGATAAATGCGATGCTTCAGAAAAAAGTCGGAAAAAGGGTTAAACTGGTGATCAAAAGGGACGGCCAGAAACTTAGAAAAGAAATTGTACTGCGGGAATTGATCTGATTTACCTGAAGAACCTTTGACAGAATCTCCCCGGGGAAATCAAATTTCACATCTATTTTGAAATTCCGCTATATATACCTACCTTTGCCGGCCATTTAAGTCAAAAACCATTAGTACCGATATCATGTACGCAATTCTGGACGTCAACAACAGACAATATAAAGTTAAGCAAGGCCAGGAGATCTATGTCGATCTTCAGGATGCTGAGATAGGAGCCGGGCTTACCTTCAATAAGGTATTACTTGCTGACAATGAAGGAGCTATAACCATCGGAATGCCTTCTTTAGCCGGAGCATCTGTTTCTGCAAGTGTTTTGGAACACGTCAAAGGAGATAAAGTCATCATCTTCAAAAAGAAGAGACGTAAAGGATATAAAGTGAAGAAAGGCCACCGCCAGCAATACACCAAGATCCGAATCGATAGCATTGCAATTTAATCATAAATAATATTATCTAAAGTCCTGATAACATGGCACATAAGAAAGGTGTAGGAAGTAGCGAAAACGGCCGCGACAGTAAGAGTAAAAGACTCGGAGTAAAACTGTTCGGAGGCCAGACAGCTGTAGCCGGAAATATCATTATCCGCCAGCGCGGTACAAAATTCCATCCCGGTCGCAATGTCGGCATCGGCAAGGATTTTACACTTTATGCCCTCACCGATGGCGTCATCAACTTCCAGACTAAAAAACGTGACCGCACGTTTGTCAACGTTTTGACTGCTGCCTCAGAAGAGTAAGTCTTATTTTTTCCATTTTCCCGGATTCTTCTTTTTACGCTCAATAAATGGTAAAACTTATTGAGTTAGTATGCTCATGCTCTTTTCTTTTGTGCGGATCACCTTTTGCGATCTTTATTTGTAAACCTCCTGACCTTTTATGGCCACCATCATATTCTCATAGCCAAAAGCTAGTACTTTTGTCTGATGAAGAAATCTTCGTTTACATCCTTATTCCTCCTCGCATTTTCTGTTTGCACATTTTCTTCTCTTCATGCCCAGATTGATCTGTCCGGTGTCCTATGGGATCAGGATGAAATCATCTGCAAAGAGCAGGAAAGAGCGACAACGCACTTTCAGCAGCCTTCCTACCGCAACCAGTTTGCAGGCCTGACAGATATTCATTACCAGACGATGGCCTGGGAAATCGACCCTGCTGTGAAATATATCAAAGGCGTGATTACCTATTATTTCAGAAGCAGGACAAACAATCTGACACAATTTGTGCTTGACATGAGCAATGCCCTTGTCGTCAATAGCATCGAGCGTAATGGAGTTGCTTTATCCTATGCGCACAGCGCCGATCAACTGCTGACGATCGATCTTGACAAAACATTGAATGAAGATGACTTTGATACTCTCACTGTCTCATATGAAGGAACACCTCCATCCAATGGATTCGGATCTTTTGAGACAGGCACACATGCCGGCGTACCCATTCTCTGGACTCTCTCAGAGCCTTATGGCAACAGAGATTGGTGGCCGGGGAAACAGGATCTTATCGATAAGATAGATTCAATGGATATTTATATTACTACACCACCTGGACAACTTGCTGCAAGTAATGGTAAACTGATAAGCATAGATGAAGTTGGTGGCAAACTTGTT
>JBDUAU010000119.1:0-3205 GCA_040004485.1 Saprospiraceae bacterium | reverse complement strand
CGTTGCACTGAGCTTGTCGAATGTGTCGAACCATAGCACAAGGATATGTTAAGCAGGTCGAAACATAGGGGCAAAACGAAAGCTTATATTCCCACGACACTCACCGTCCCAATGAGATTCTCCATCGTCGGAGTATTTTTTCCTCCTCTGGGTTCAATCGTGATCGCATACACAGCAGTTTCATCTATGTATGCCACTTCAATCAGTCCATTTTCAGGTGAATCAAATACATTGAGTGGTGCGGGTGTCTGATTGGGCTTGATCGACCACAATTCATATTGTTGATTTGAGGCTATAGCAGGGAGATTTCTGACCTGGATAAAATTCCGTTTGGTCGTTTTATTCGTATGCAGATAGAGATCCGTGGATGCGAATCCGGGTGTAGCTGTAAATGGCAATATTTTATTATTCGGTGCAGTAAGCTGGCGCAGCAGATTGAGTTGATTAGTTAACTCATTCGTTTTCGAATCACATGTATCTCTTAACGTTACAATCTCTTTCGCAAGAAGCTTGTTTTCATTTTCTTTTTGGAAATAAAAATAACCGAACAACAAGAGTCCTAAACCAAATAATGCGGCCACCATAGGCCAGATATTAAATGTTTGCAGACGTCCACCCGAAGTTCCATTTGTGTCATGACGTATAGCATCCAGGATTTTCTCTCTGACACCAGCGGGACTTTTCAGTGCAGCACTACCGGCATAAACTTCCAGACTTCTTTCGATCTCCCTGATCTCATGGCGTAGCTCGGGATACGTATTCAGATAACCTTCCACTTCCGCCTTTTCGGCAGGTGAAAGCTGATCCATAACGTACAGCTCCAATAAACCCGATGCCTTGATTTCTTCTATATCCACTTTATAAACAACAATAAACTTCTAAGCCCTGGTCCATCCAGGAAATATTTTTTTTCATGCTTCAGCTCTTCCCGAAGTATGCTTATCGCTTTGCGTAATCTGGTCTTGACAGTCCCCAACGGTATATTCAACTCATCCGAGATCTCCTGCTGCGTATATCCTTTCAGATAGGCATATTCCAATACGATGCGATTATTCTCATCCAAATTGGCCAGTAGTCTTTTTGCATCGATACTGTCTCCATCAGGAGTGCTTGAACCTGGTCTATATACGATCTCATCGACCGAAACAGTTTTCTGCTTAGCCTGAAAAGTTTTGAGGCGCTTTTGATCAAGAGCTGTATTCCTGGCGATTACACTCATCCAGGTAAACAATGAAGCCTTCCCGGCATCATAGCCCTCAATGTTCTGCCAGATCTTTAAAAATGATTTTTGAAGCGCATCCTCTGCCAGCTGGGCATCCCCTAATATCCTGTTGATGATGCCGAAGAGACTGTCAGAATAGTGGTCGTAAAGAAGAGACATGCCTTTCTCTCTTCTTTCTTTCATGAGTTGTATGATATCCTCCTGGTAGATCGCTGGTTCTTTTTACGCGGTGAACTTAAGGATAAAATAGCAAAGAGCAGAGAGCAGAGAGCAATGGGGTCGGAAAAGATAGATTTTCGCTAATAAACTATAAACTCCGTATCAAATAGACCAGGTATCCGTACTCGATCCCACTGCTCTTCGCTCTTCACTTAAAACACAGGAATTCTCGTATCGTATAGAATTGACATCTGCGCACGATCCCTTTCCTCTATGCTCTTTGCCCTCTGCTCTTTGCTAAAACCCGAGAATCTTTGTGTCAAATAGAATAGACATCTTACCCGGCATCCATTTCCTGATTCATCTCCTCCCATGTGATATCCTGCCTCGTCGCCTTCTCATATTCCTTTTGAAGAGTATACCCAAACGTTGAGGTCCATTTCTTTGCAAAAGGTTTGTCATCTACAGTTTCAACACCACTAACCTCTGCAGCGGTACCTACCAAAAAAGCTCCGTCAGCTTCAGGCAATTCTTTTGGTAAAAATCTCTTTTGTTTAACAGGTATTCCCAGTCTCCGGCATATCTGGAGAATTGAATCCCTTGTGATTCCCGGTAAGATGTGTCCAGGTGGTGAAGTGTACAATACACCATCTTTTTCCATAAAAAAATTAGCACCACTACATTCAGCTACATACCCATCGACATCAAGTTGTATTGCATCATCATATCCTTTTGCACGAGCTTCTGTAGCTGCCAGGATCGAATTGACGTAGTGCCCGGATACTTTAGCTTCAATTTTACAAGAGCGAGGATGCGGACGGCAATAACTGGAGATGCATAACCGGGTTAGTTTTTCTCCATGTAATTTTTTCCATGGCCATGCACTGATCGCCAGGTGTGATGATGCAGCATTCGAAAGCGACATCATCGGAGCACTATAAACGAAAGGCCGGATGTACGCTTCCTGCATATTATTACGTCGAAGCAAATCATAAGTTATTTGTTTCAATTCCAATACTGTCCGATGAAATGGCAAACCAATAGCATGCGTAGAATTAATCAACCGCTTGTAATGCTCATCACTTCGAAACATACGCGGCTGTCCATCGATAGAATACGACCTTATACCTTCGAAAACACCGGTACCGTAGTGAATCGTTTGATTATAGACACTTGCACTGGCTTCGCGGGCTTTTACCCACTTACCATCATGATAGATGATCGTCCGGTCGTCAAAATACATGAGAACTGAATTTTATCCAGGAAAAATCAAGTCTCGCCTAAGTTAGTATTTTTCAAATGTTCACCCGAACAAATTCCGGAATCAAATTCTTATTTGATTGTTTTGATCAAAAAAATAATGTTGAAAGTTTATTCGCCCTTCAGGTGAGCATTATACCATCCCCAAACTTCATCTCCAACCTTCCTTCCCAATTTCAATCCTTCGAGATTATCGACCTGAATGTGATATCCACCCAGCACTCTTGATATACCTGCAAGTTCAGCTGTCTCTGTAAACGTTGGGAACTTCAACGTGACTGAATCACAAACAATGTGTTCACCTGTCAGTACCCCTGGCATTCTTTTTACTTCCTCACCGAAATGATCATCACCCGTATACAATTTCAGTATTTCTGAACAGCCACCACTGACTGTGCTATGTCCTGACACATAAGCAGGAAATGGTGGACATATAAATGTTTCAGGAGAATAGGGTCTCCAGTCCTGACCCTTTATGGAAATAATACCCTTGTCGGGTCCACCCCATCCTTTGATAATTTTATCCTTGAAATAGTAATGCACCAGCGCATAGGGTCGTGCATT
>JBDUAU010000042.1:0-3217 GCA_040004485.1 Saprospiraceae bacterium | reverse complement strand
ACTCAAATTAATTTTTCTTTTGCCAATTGCTAATTGCTCGTTGCCAATTGTTTTTTGCAAATTGCCAATTGCCAATTGCCAATTGCTCGTTGCCAATTGCATATTGCTTATTGCTCGTTACCCTTTCAGGTGATTGTATGGCAGGATTCCAAAAGACCTTTTGCCTGCCTATCTTTGCCGCCCTATGGAAGAATGGCAGCTGGATTTTGAGTGGTTACGGGTGCGTCATTGGGTTAAGGACAGGTTCAATCGAAGTGAACTTCCTGATCTCAATGCCACGCTCTATCTCATTGGGATACAGGAGTTAGGTAGACGTCAGGAGAAGTTTACGAAAGAAGAGAAACAGGATCTCATGCACATTGCAGTCTGCCATCTGCTGTCTGAGGATGGATATTTTGAATTTGAAGGGATAGATGCTGATGGATGGCCCCATTGGAAAGCCCTGATGCCTATTGATATTAAGGGACTTGGGCCACAGGAAGCATTGCTGCGTCGAAAAGTCGTCGAGTATTTTGCACCTTTGCTGTCCAATCAAGAAAAAACATGATCATGAAGAGAGGTATTTATTCCTTATTTATATTGATTCTTTTAGCCTCAATGGTCCCATTTCTGGGATGTAAGGAAAAGGAACACCACGCCCGGATATCGACTGAATACGGTGATATCACTATCGTTCTTTACAACAGCACACCTAAGCATCGTGATAATTTTATCAAACTTGCAAAATCAGGATTTTACGATTCACTTCTTTTTCATCGGGTGATCAACAATTTCATGATCCAGGGTGGAGATCCAACTTCCAAAAAATCACCAGATGGTGACCTTCTGGGTTCGGGCGGACCGGGATATGAAATTCCTGCTGAAATCGGCGCTCCCCATCTTAGGGGTGCTCTGGCTGCAGCCAGGCTCCCAAGCAATGATAAAAGGTCTTCAGGCAGTCAGTTTTATATTGTTACTGGTATTAAACAAAATGAAACCGAGCTGAAATATTATGAAGACCAAAAGAAAATCAAATACAATAAAGCACAGCAACAAGCTTATATGAATTTGGGTGGTTACCCTAGTCTCGATATGGAATACACTGTATTTGGTGAAGTGGTCTCCGGTATGGAAGTGGTGGATAAAATCAGTCAGGAGCCAAAAGATGATCATGACCGGCCTTTGAAAAATATCAGAATGACAATAAAAATGATAGACTAATGAATTGCAGTAACAAGATTTTATGTGGAGGTTTGATGTTGATGACAATCGCCTCATGTATGAAACCAATGGCAAAGTTTACAATGAGTGCTGATCATGCAGATGCACCGGCTACTATTAAATTCAAAAATAATTCGGAAAAAGCGGATTCATATCTGTGGAATTTCGGTGATGGTACACAATCGAAAGATTCTGTTCCAAATCATCACTACACCCATTCTGGCAAATATGATGTCACGCTGAGTGCCACAAAAGGAAAGAAATCAAACACTATGACACAACCTCTTATCATTAATCCTCCTACAAAATGCCTCATCGAGATCACCACAGATTATGGTGTGATGATCGCAGAACTCTATGATGCCACACCTAAGCACAGAGATAATTTTCTGAAGCTGATTGAACAGGGCTTTTATGACGGACTATTATTTCACCGCGTGATTGATGGATTCATGATACAGGGTGGTGATCCGGATTCAAAACATGCTGCAGCCGGTGCGCCTCTGGGCATGGGCGGTCCTGGATATCAGGTTCCTGCTGAATTTGTCGATAGTCTTATCCATGTGAAAGGATCTTTGGCAGCAGCCAGAATGGGTGACAATGTCAATCCGCAAAAAATGTCATCTGGGTCTCAGTTCTATATCGTACAGGGAAGGTCGGTGGAGAGTAGTGTAATTGATATGTTCGAAACACGAAAAGGAACATCATATACACCTGAACAGAAAAAGGAATATATGGAAATCGGTGGAACACCTGCATTGGATCGCGACTATACAGTATTTGGACGAGTGATATCCGGATTGGATGTCATTGACAAGATTGCATTAGTGCAGAAGGATTCTCGAGACAGGCCGCTTAAGGATGTCAAAATGTATATCAAAGCTGTCAAATAATTCATTATGAATTCACCTGCTTTAGGTATCGATATTGGTGGCTCCGGCATAAAGTTCGGAATTGTCAATCTTGAAACGGGTGAACTTATCGGAGAGCGAATCAAGGTTGATACGCCGCAGCCTTCAACACCGGTTGCAGTAGCTACAAGCATTCGTGATGCGCTGAAAGATATTGACTGGCAGGGTGAAAAAATAGGATGTGGTTTTCCGGCGATCATTCAGGATGGTATCGCATACTCTGCAGCCAATATTGATAAATCATGGATCGGCGTCAATGTTGAAGAATTACTTTTCAATTACACAGGACATAAGTTCTATGTCATCAATGATGCTGATGCAGCCGGCATAGCTGAACGTATGTTTGGCAGTATAAAAAATGTCAGAGGTACAGTTATACTACTGACCCTTGGCACGGGTATCGGCTCTGCACTTTTTCATGATGGCATACTTGTTCCAAATACAGAATTCGGTCACATCAATTACAAAGGCAAGATAGCTGAAGACTGGGTGAGCAACAGGGCACGGAAAGAGCGCCAGCTTGAGTATGATGAATGGGCTGTTGAGTTGGCTGAATTTCTTGATTATTTAATATTGCTTTTCTCTCCCCGACTTTTTGTGCTGGGTGGTGGTATCAGTTTTAGATTCGACGAATTTTCACATCATTTTAGTCATCTCCGCACACCTGTGGTAAGTGCTTCAGCATTTAATGATGCCGGTATCATCGGCGCAGCAGTCGCATCATATCCGGAGCTAATGGAACCATATACCTGATTTCCGATTTCCGATTTACGAAGTACGATTTAGTGCGATAGAGTCTTTAAACCCGCTTTCGTGTCTGCAAATTTCTGATTTGCGAATTATTACAAGTAAATATTTATTTACGCAAAACGGAGTTTTTCAGAAGCCACATTAATTCTACATTGCGTTCACATTCGCGCTCAAGTAGACGCGATGTTCGAATTCGATTGAGATATCCGTATATATAAAATTGCACAGTCTGACGACTGAGGCTATGGGCGGCGGCAAGAGTTGGTTGTTGAAAAGCGGTGTGCTGAGGCTAGTCGAAGTATGGAAAAACACAAGTTGTAAGTTAATTATCTTGTAAGTTCGATAATTGTGTTTTT
>JBDUAU010000196.1:0-3230 GCA_040004485.1 Saprospiraceae bacterium | reverse complement strand
TTTTCCAAATCTTTTTCGAGTGCTTTCCGGAAAAAGAACCTGGGTATCATATCACCCTGCTGATCTTTTAAGATCAACTTTACCCCCTCTCCTGCCAGGTATACTGAGCCCTGTGTATCCGGGTAATCAAGGCGTGATACAACATCGCCTCGAACACATTCATTATGTTTATGCCAGAGATTATCACTGGACTACTGACTTTTCCATTCTTTTATCACAATGGAGAAAAATCGGTCAAATACCATTAAATTATGGATAAGGATCTTATTTCAATCATCAAAGATGCTGCGAGCCAATACTTTCCTACAGTTTTAGACATCAGAAGAGACCTGCATTCCCATCCTGAACTTTCGTTTAAGGAATCACGAACTTCAATATGCGTTAAAGAGTTTTTGTCGGATTTAAATATTCCGTTTAGCGAAGGCTGGGCAGGATACGGAATTGTTGCTTCCATCAAAGGCCATCATGATGGGCCACTGGTCATGCTTCGTGCCGATATGGATGCATTGCCGATTCAGGAAGAAAATGATATACCCTATCGCTCTGTTCATGATGGAGTCATGCATGCCTGCGGACATGATGTACATACCAGTTCGTTATTAGGTGTTGCTGCTATTTTGCAGCTTCACAGGGCGCACCTAAATGGTGAGGTGAAGTTGATTTTTCAACCAGGGGAAGAAAAATTGCCGGGTGGCGCATCAATTATGATTCGCGAAGGTCTTATGGAACCTGTTTGCCCTGAATGGATTCTTGGTCAGCATGTCTACCCTTCCCTTCCTGCAGGTCATGTTGGATTCAGAAATGGTCTATATATGGCTTCTTCTGACGAAATCTATATTACTGTTAAAGGAAAAGGTGGTCATGCAGCCACCCCTCATCTTTGTATTGATCCTATTTTGATAGCTTCAAGGTTAGTAGTAGGCTTACAAGAAATTGTAAGCCGAAACATTGATCCATTATCCCCAGCCGTTTTGACGATAGGACGTATTTATTCAAATGGTGGCGCTACGAATATCATTCCGGATACTGTACAACTTGAAGGAACCCTGAGAGCGATGGATGAAACGTGGAGGTTCAATGCTCATCAGTTGATCAGGGAATTCGTAGATCATACATGCAAGGCTTCTGGTGCTGAATCTGAGATCAATATCATCACTGGTTATCCCAGTCTTCAGAATAGTGAGCAAATCACAAGTATGTGCCAAAAGGCCGCTATTCAATACCTGGGACAAGATAAAGTACATGAACTACCTCGTCGTATGAGCTCAGAAGATTTTGCATTTTACACACGCGAAGTTCCCGGAACATTCTATAGACTCGGGACAGGCTGGGCAGATGAGAAACTCAATTTCCCTGTTCATTCTAACAGGTTTAATATTGATGAGTCATCTCTTGAAACAGGTATGGGCTTGATGGCTTATTTGACTTTGACCAATCTTTCCAATGGTTAGCCTAGGGTTAATCCTTTTTAGTATAATCTAAAGGTTTCCGCTACTCCTTATTCTTTATTCCCTTGCTAAATACCGGTTCATAATAGGTGTAGAATCCATGGACGCTATGTTTATATGTATAAATTGTTCATTAGTAATGTGTTATAGCTAATATATATTATTTTTTATAAAGTATAAACTATTTGTAATCAATGTTCTATTTTTGGTAAAATATTGTAATGTCAAATTTTTAACGTAAACAACTATGATCATGTCAAAAGTCCTTATCGTCGACGACGAACGCAGTATACGGCATACGCTCAGAGATATCCTGGAATTCGAAAAATATGAAGTAGATGAAGCCGCTGACGGGATGGAATGCCTGGTCAAAGTAAAGCAGAATGCTTACGATGTCATCATACTTGACATTAAAATGCCAAAAATGGATGGCATGGACGCTCTTGATAAGATACAGGAATTAGCTCGTGAGACCCCTGTGGTGATGATATCAGGACATGCCTCCATTGATACTGCGGTGGAAGCGGTCAAGAAAGGCGCATTTGACTTCATCTCAAAACCACCAGATCTGAACAGATTACTGATCACCCTACGGAATGCCATGGAGAAATCTGAACTCATCTCTGAACGAAAAGTGCTGCAGGGTAAAGTATCCAATACCAGATTCCAACCCATCATAGGTCAATCCAAATGTATCAATCAAATCATGTCTACAATTGAACTGGTCGCACCTACGGAAGCCAGGGTTTTAATCACCGGACAGAATGGGACCGGAAAAGAGCTAGTAGCACATTGGATCCATCAGAAAAGTAACCGGTGCGACCACCCTTTGATTGAAGTGAATTGTGCCGCCATCCCATCTGAGCTCATTGAAAGTGAATTGTTCGGGCATGAGAAAGGTGCTTTTACCTCAGCCATCAAAACGCGTACAGGAAAATTTGAATTAGCCAATGGCGGAACCATTTTTCTTGATGAAATAGGTGATATGAGCCTCTCTGCGCAAGCCAAAGTACTCAGAGCCTTACAGGAAAATAAAATAGTTCGGGTCGGTGGTGAAAAACAAATCCGTGTGGATGTTCGGGTGATTGCTGCTTCGAATAAAGATCTGCGCAAACTAATTGATACAGGACGCTTCAGAGAGGATCTCTATCATAGATTGGCCGTCATTATTATCGATGTTCCTCCGCTGAAGGATCGCATAGATGACATTCCTCAACTTATCCAGCATTTTTGTAATGAGATTTGCAAAGATTATGGTATTCCTGAAAAATCTTTTGATGCTAAAGCGATTAAAAAACTTCAATCACTTCCATGGACAGGCAATATCAGGGAACTGAAGAACGTCGTGGAACGATTGATTATATTAGGTGGGAAATCCATTTCTGCGCAGGATATTGACAGATTTGTACTTCCGACTACACCATCAATCCTCGAAATGAAAGATGTGTTATCAAAATTTAGTGATCTGCGGGATCTTCAAAAATATATTGAGCAAGAATTCGCTAATTACCAATCCTCAATAGACTAAGGCACAACTTGGTCAGCCAATTAAATAACGTGGTCATATTATTTAACAAAAAATAAAATCTATGTCAGAAGGATTAACTCCTCCACCTGCCCGTTTAATGAAGCAGTGGACTCAGATCAAAGGTGAAAATGCCTGGACGATGTTTAAGGTAATAGCTGAATTTGTGGATGGATTTGAGTCACTAAACAGGATAGGTCCCTGTATATCTATTTTTGGGAGTGCCCGTACAAAACCTGACAATCTGCATTATCAGA
>JBDUAU010000193.1:0-10881 GCA_040004485.1 Saprospiraceae bacterium | reverse complement strand
CTGTCAACCTATGGCAGGACAAGACACTCACATCTCACGTCTCACGTCTCACGTCGGTTGCTGTAGTAAATGGATAAGAGCCGCAAGTCGAAGCACACACTCTCACATATTCGCAATGATCTCATCACCAAACTCAGAACATTTCAACAGCGTAGCTCCTTCCATCAGTCGCTCAAAATCATAGGTCACCCGTTTGTTTTCAATCGCTTTCTCCAATCCCTTTTCAATCAGGTCAGAAACTTCTGTCCAGCCCATATAATCAAACATCATCACACCTGAGAGGATCACTGAACTAGGATTCACCTTATCAAGACCTGCATATTTTGGAGCGGTACCATGTGTTGCTTCGAAAATGGCAGCACCATTTACATAATTAATATTCGCACCAGGAGCAATTCCAATTCCGCCAACCATCGCAGCAAGTGCATCAGAAATATAATCACCGTTTAAGTTAAGTGTAGCAATCACATCATAATCTGCAGGACGAAGTAAGATCTGCTGAAGAAATGCATCAGCTATAACATCCTTGATCAATAATGCTCCTTTGTCAAGAGCTGCTTTCTGCGTGGCGTCTGCTCTCTCCTGTCCTTCTTCGGCAACAACGCGATCGTATTGTGCCCATGTCCAGACTTTATTACCATATTCTCTTTCTGCAAGATTGTAACCCCATTCCTTAAATTTACCTTCTGTAAATTTCATGATGTTGCCCTTGTGAACGATTGTCACACTCTTACTTCCTTTACGCAGCGCATATTCAATCGCAGCTCTTACCAGACGCTCTGTTCCTTCGAGCGAAACTGGTTTGATACCAAAAGAAGAAGTATTGGGGAATCGTATATTTTTAACACCCATCTCATCAATGAGGAAATGTTTGAGCCTTTCATTTTCAGGAGTACCATTCAGGTATTCGATACCGGCGTAGATGTCTTCAGTATTTTCTCTGAAGATGACCATGTTCACTTTTCCGGGCTCTTTCACCGGAGACGGGACGCCTGTATACCATCTGACAGGTCGTACACAAGCATATAAATCAAGTTTTTGCCTTAAAGCCACATTTAAAGAGCGGATTCCTCCCCCAACTGGTGTGGTAAGAGGCCCTTTGATAGCAACCAGGTGAGCTGAAATGACATCCAGCGTTTCCTGCGGAAGCCAGTCACCTGATATTTTAAAGGCTTTTTCTCCGGCCAATACCTCTTTCCAGATCACTTTTCTTGTTCCAGTATAAGCTTTTTTGACCGCAGCCCAGATATCGGCGCCAGTGCCATCACCTTCGATAAAGGGGATAATGGGGTCAGCGGGTACCTGGATACCGGCCTGGGACATAGATATTTTTGATCCGTTCATTAGAGGGCAAGCTTTTGAATGAGGCGCAAAATTAGGAATTCTGGGGTAAGGATGAGGTTCCTATTTTTCAATACCTTAGCCTGTCATGCGTAACCCAGTGATTGAGCCCGGCGATGAGCATCTTACCCCCCAGGAAAAACAGGTAGAAAAAGCCCTGCGACCCAAAGGATTGACTGAATTTGCCGGCCAGGAGGACATTGTTGAAAATCTGTTTGTCTTTATCCAGGCGGCCCGTCAGCGGAATGAGGCCCTTGACCATGTTTTACTTCATGGGCCTCCCGGTCTTGGAAAAACAACGCTCTCCCATATTATTGCCTCCGAGTTGGGTGCAAATCTGCGTATGACTTCAGGCCCCGTTATAGAAAAACCGGGTGATCTGGCTGGCCTTCTGACGAATCTTCAGGAAGGCGATGTTCTTTTTATTGATGAAATCCATAGACTCAATACTGTAGTTGAAGAATATTTGTATTCGGCAATGGAAGATTACCGCATCGACATCATGATCGACAGCGGACCAAGTGCACGATCTGTTCAAATCAATCTTCAACCATTTACGCTGGTAGGTGCTACGACGAGATTGGGTTTAATATCAGCACCGATGCGTGCACGTTTTGGTATTAATTTTCATCTCGATTATTATGATGTGCCTACTCTTGAAAAGATCATTGCGCGTTCTGCCGGTATTCTGGAAGTCCCATTGACTGAAAAAGGAAAACATGCATTGGCATCAAGATCCCGAGGTACACCAAGAATTGCGAATGCGTTGCTTCGTCGCATACGTGATTTTGCGCAGATAAAAGGAAACGGAACTATTGATGAGGAAATAGCCATCCATGGACTCAATGCGCTCAAAGTAGATGAGTATGGACTTGATGAAATGGACAACCGGATTCTTTCATCTATCATTCACAAATTCAATGGTGGCCCGGTCGGCATCACCACAATTGCAACAGCAGTAGGAGAGGACCCCGGCACCATCGAAGAAGTATATGAACCATTTCTTGTCATGGAAGGATTCATCCAGCGCACTCCGCGTGGGAGAGAAGCTACGCCAAAAGCTTTTCAGCATTTAGGTGTTCCTTATAAGCCGATACAGAGAGATCTGTTTCTTTAGTCATCGTTCGCTTCGGCGCCCCTTTAGACCCGCGGACTTTCAATAAGAGGCAGTTTTGACTATTCTCAACGACCCGCGGATTTTCAATAAGAGGCAGTTTCGAATATTGCTCAATATTTGAAAATAAATAGTCCTCATTGATTGAGCGAAGCCGAAATCAATCCAAGAGAATTTTTAGTGGTCCCTAAGGAAGTCGAAGGGAAACGCAAGCATGATGTAATATGTGGAGACGCTGATAAGCAATCTCTGCATATTACATCATGCTTGCGCCTTCGGCGTATTAAAACTCATCGGAGGAAATGATACATTCTGATCTGATTCATCAATAGCACCAAACTGACCTTCGAATTTTTTGATATTATCTGCCAACGCTTTCATCAGTCTTTTTGCATGTTGAGGAGTGAGAACAATACGTGCTTTCACTTTTGCCTTAGGTACATTGGGCATCATGCGAATGAAATCCACTACAAATTCAGAATGTGAGTGGGATATGATCGCCAGGTTCGCATAGATGCCTTCTGCGATCTCTTCCGGTAGCTCGATATTTAACTGGTTGGGTTGATTTTTATCTTCTGCCATTTTATTTGTTTGTCATAGGTTTTGAAAAGGTAAAGGTATTAACCATTTTCAGAACAATGGGTTCAAATGAAAAAGCCAGACCCTTGTAAAGGCCTGGCTTAGATTATTTTAAAATGAAAGTATTCTTTATTTACTGTCTGTCTGCAGCTTTGACAGCAGCCGGAAGGCCGCTTAAGTCGGCTTTGTACTCCCAGAGTTCTGTTTCAATGCCTACTGTATTTGCCATCCAATCGGTCCAGAATGCTGCCGAACTTCCTTTGCCATAGACTTCATCATATCTGGCATCGAAACCATCATCCTTGCTCATCCAGGCATATTTATCAAAGAAAGAAACAATCGTGATATCTCTTCCACTGCTTGTACTTGGCATTTCATTAAAGTAAACGCCATAGGTTTCACCAGGGATTTTGTCCATATATACTTTATGTACTTTTTCTAGAAGTTCCTTGACCTTATCCATTTTTCCTCTTGCAACATCAATGTATCGGACAAACAATTTATTGATATTAAAATCATTTGGGAATCTAGATAACTTGGTATCAAACTGGATATATTCTGTAGTTGCAGATACCAGATTTCTGGCCACATTCCCGTCCCAATCCATATTGTGTAAAGGATCATCAGGTCTGGCGTCCAGTCCACTCCATGGTCCAGGACCCATGACCCATTTGTAATCCCCTGAGTTCGGGCCATTGCCCACAGTATACACCCGGACTCCATACTGACCGGAAGCATGATATTTTTTGTTGTGAGCACCCATAGCATTCTCAACCTGAGCAGCCTTATCCGGGCTTACTTTCAGTGAGGAGATTTCAAACATGAGATATTCAGGTGTTTGAGAAAATCCGAGTACCGGACTTAATAATAAAATAAGAAGGAGCTTTTTCATTTTTGGTCTGAATTAATTGGGTTAGTTATTAATGGCCAAAAATAAATAGATGATTCGAGGAAGGGAATCACATCTTGATGTGATGGATTTCAATGGTCGTAGAGACGCGATTTATCGCGTCTCTACATATTCCCAGGAAACGCGATAAACCGCGTCTCTACAACCAATTATTGAAGAGGTAGAAATTGAAATTTGTTTCCGTCAAACAATCCCTTATCACTCAGTTTCAAAGAAGGGATCACGAGCAATGCCATAAAAGACAATGTCATAAAGGGTGACGTAAGAGTGCTACCCAATGTAGATTTTACAAAATGATCAATTGTTTCGTACGTAGATCCAACCGTCTCCGCCGAATCAGCACTCATCAATCCACCAATAGGTAATGGAAGAATATATTTTTCCACACCTGATCCGGCCGTTACACCGCCTTTGTGTTTAATAATTTCATTTATACAAATCGCCAGATCATCATCATTCGTTCCGACAGCAACGATGTTGTGTGAGTCATGGGCAACACTTGAGGCTATGGCTCCTTTTTTTAAACCAAATCCTTTGATCAATGCTATTGCTGTGGGTGCATTTGAATATCGGTTTACAACTACGATCTTTAGAATGTCGCGATGAATATCACTTTCGAAAATACCTTCATTCATCATGACACTTTCATGACTAGTGACGAGTGAGCCATTTATGGCAACAATCGCATTTGCATTTCCCAAAATAAGTTTTAAGCGAAGATGATCTTTATTAAAATTGGTAATTCCAAAATTATTGATCACAGGTATTTCCACTTTTGGAAGAAATACTTCATGGCCATTATACACCTGAACGCCATCTATCCATGTTGATAAAACTTCAAATGCGGAAAGATCTTTCACTAAAATAAAATCTGCATTGTCATTGATCCGGAGTTGTCCGGTCAGCAGATTGTAATGTTCAATAGGATTAATGCAGGCTATCTTCAGAATATTAAATAAGTCATATCCCAAGGACAGAGATCTTGTGACGACCTGATTGATATGACCATGTAAAAGATCATCCGGATGCTTATCATCCGAACAGAACATCACATCATCAGGATGAGAGTCGATCAGCGTATGTAATGCATTATAATTCTTTGCAGCACTTCCTTCCCGAATGATGATCTTCATGCCGGCGGCTATCTTGTCAAGCGCCTCTTCCAGTGTAGTACATTCATGATCCGTCGTAATACCTGCCGATGCATAATTTTCTGCATCTTTTCCTTTAAGTCCCGGAGCATGTCCATCCACAGGCATTCCGAAATCGTGTGCCAATTGAATTTTATCCATGACCAATGGATCGCGCGAAAGAACCGCCGGATAATTCATCATCTCGGCGAGATAACTGACATCTCCATCTTCAAATAACTTCCTGATATCATCTACAGTGAGGGTAGCTCCTGCTGTTTCAAAAGGTGTTGCAGGCACACACGAAGGGGCCCCGAAATAAAATTTGAAACCTGATTTTCGACCCAGGTCAACCATGTACTTTACGCCTTCTATCCCGCACACATTGGCAATCTCATGTGGATCAGAGACTGTGGAAACGGTGCCATACATCACAGCCCTTCTGGCAAAAGCAGGCGGTGTGAGCATTGAGCTTTCAATATGGATATGGGCATCGATGAAACCGGGAAGAAGATATGGCGAATCGTCCCTTATCTCATCTGAAATGTATGTTCCCGTGATTTTTCCATTCGTCACTGTGATCTTTCCAAAACCGATCTTGCGATTAAGGATATCAACGATGTTTGTTTCTATTGAAAAACTTTTTGATAGCATGCAGACAAAGCTATGAAAAAGCAGATGCCTACATAATTAATCCACGGGTTAAAACCCGTGGCAATTCAAGCGGCTATTCGAAGTTTAAACTTCGAATCCATATCAAAAATCAATGTAATTTTCGAAAATCATCCCTGAAGCAGCTTGTAGCTGCGAGTGAAAATCATACCCCATCGCTATTCGAAGTTTGAAACTTCGAAACGATATGAAAAATCAATGGCTGTTGTTAAATCTGCATCAATCAGTCTGTGACTGCGAGCGAAAAGATCCGAATGTTGCGTGGGATGGCAGATTAAATGGAAGGGATTTCAATGCTGCAGTGTTTGCGTATAAATTAATTGCCAAATTCAAAGATGGGAGTCAGTTTATTAAAACTGGGGATGTGACGTTGTTGCGATAAATTTCCTTATAGATACAGATTTTATTGAACCCCTTCAGGGTTCCAAATTTTCGCTTTCACATTATCCGCGGGTTGAAACCCGCGGATAATAATATTCGATCCCTTCAGGATCATAAATCTTCATCTTCACAAGCTCGCGGATTGCGACCGGCGGCTATTAATATTTGATCCCTTCAGGATCAACTCATTCTGACAAAAACCTTCTTGTGCCTGTAGAAACATATTTCCGAATATTCAGCCAGAAAGCCATCACGAGATACAAGACAAAGGGAGATCCGAATGTGACGAAAGAAGCATAAATAAAATAAAGCCTGATCCGGGCAGGATTGATCCTCATCCATTCACCCAGCTGCTGGCAAACACCAAATGCGGATTTCTCCAGGAAGTGGCGGTTTGTATCAAAAAGGTTGTCTATGTTGCTTAAGCCTTTCACAGTTGTTTAATTGTTATGGTAAAAATAGGAGGTAAATGCATAGAAAAGGAGATGTGTTTGATTCTTAACAAGATATTTAATTTTAAAAGATTGAAAAGCGAAATCTCGTGGGGCTAAAGCCCCATAAATACTTCATCTCCTTGATCCCTGGCCTAAAAGCCAGGGATATTAGATGTTTCATTCTAAACCTATAACCCTTTTAATTCTTAAACACATATGACACTATATTCGCTCCCATCTGGAGTGCTTTCAGCCTGATTTCTTCCGGATCATGATGTACTTCCGGATCTTCCCATCCATCACCCAGATCACATTCGTAGGTATAAAGTACAACCAGTCTTCCTTCCCAGATTAATCCGAAGCCCTGAGGTGCTTTTCCATCATGCTCATGAATTTTTGGCAGCCCATTCGGGAAGAGAAATTTCTGATGATAAATCTCATGTTCAAAAGGCAATTCCACTAATGTCAATTCAGGAAATACTGACTTCAGGGCAACACGTATGTAGGGATCCATTCCATAATTGTCATCAGCATGAAGAAAGCCGCCTCCAATAAGGTATTTACGAAGGTTCTCTGCCTCTGAAGGTGAAAAGACAACATTGCCATGACCCGTCATGTGCACAAACGGATAGTTAAACAAATCAGCACTTCCGACTTCTACTGTTGCATAATCAGGATTGAGATCTGTGCCAAGATTTGCATTGCAAAATTTAGAAAGGTTTGTCAATGAAGTTGGATTCGCATACCAGTCACCGCCTCCATTGTATTTGAGGAGGGCTAGTTTTAGTGAAGGCTCGTCCGCTGGTTTAGTTGAAAAGAAAGAGAAAATGGAGAGAATAAGAACGTATATCATGTTTTAGTTTTCAATTCATTTATCAAATGTATATCAGCACATGCTGTTATGGCTGCAGTTTCGACCCGTAACCTGAACGGACCCAGGTGAACCATTTTGACAGCTAATCCTGAGAAAGCTTTGATTTCTTCATCCGCAAAACCACCCTCCGGACCTATCAGCATAACAACGTCCTGAGCGGCTAAATAATTTTCTGGTATTGATTTAACTGACGGATCCATATGACAACAAAGTATCTGGATACCCGGTTGTTCACTTTGCTTTTGATTAACATACTTTACCGGCGACGTCAGATCAAGAAGCGTGGGAAAAAATATTTTCCTTGATTGTTTTGCTGCCGCATTTATTATTTTTTCAATTCTGTCCATCCGGAGATGAGTACGTTCAGCATGACGGCACTCCAGAAAGCAGATTTCATCCACCCCTAATTCGACAAGTTTCTCAATAGCAAATTCGGTCCTGTCTATATTTTTGGTCGGTGCAATACCTAAGGAGATCTTGTATTTCCTGGGATTTTGATAATGAGCTTGCAGATCTTCCTGCAGTTCAATTTGTCCTTCATGTTTCGAAGCTGACGTGATCAGGCCTTGAAGACATTGTCCTTTTCCATCCGTCAGGACTATAGTATCACCGGTCGTCAGACGAAGTACGTGATAGGCATGATGCCACTCATCTCCTGCAAGGGAAACGATATCGCCGGTCTTCCCAAGGGAAGCCAGGTAGTACCAGTGGAAGGAATTAACCCCCATAATTGCCTATTTTCGCGCGTTCGTTTTGAAACATAAAAGCCAAAACTATCGTTTATCAGCATCTTAAGCATTAATTCACCAAATTTTCCATATCAATGGGTATTTTGACAATGATAGCTCAGTTAATCCTGAGCCTTTCCATATTAGTTGTATTGCATGAAATGGGGCATTTTATTCCTGCAAAATGGTTCAAAACCCGTGTTGAAAAATTTTATCTCTTTTTCGATCCGAAATTTTCACTTGTCAAAAAGAAAATCGGTGAGACAGAGTACGGTATCGGTTGGCTTCCTCTCGGCGGCTATGTTAAAATCGCCGGAATGGTAGATGAGAGCATGGATCTCGAACAATTGAAAGCTCCACCTCAGCCATGGGAATTTAGATCAAAACCAGCATGGCAACGACTGATCATCATGCTGGGTGGAGTAACCGTAAATTTTCTTCTTGGCTTCCTGATTTTCGGCATGATGCTATGGGTGTATGGAAAAGAATACCTGGTCAATGATAAAATGGAATATGGTATATACGCTGATTCATTAGGCACTAAAATAGGCTTGATGGATGGTGATAAGATCATTTCTGTCGGTGGTGAAAAAATGAATGAGTTTTCACCTAATATGTTGCGTCGCCAGATTGTACTCAATAATGCGAAAGACATCATCGTCAGGAGAGATTCGCAGGAAGTGAAAGTTAATGTTGATCCGCAATATATTCCTGTATTGGCTTCCAATGATTACAAAGACTTTACGATTATTGGTCCCAGGATTCCATTTGTAGTCGGTGAAGTCAGTGAGAAATCGAATGCTGAAAAAGCAGGGTTGAAGAAAGATGATCACATCGTGTCCGTCGATGGTAAGCCTATGATGTTTCAACATGAAGTGATGAAAGCATTTAGTGAATCAAAAGGTAAAACGATTGATTTGGGTTATAACAGAAGCGGCAGTGAACAACATACGACGATCGAGATAAATGAAAAAGGAAAAATCGGGATAGGACTGATGACTGCACATGATTTCAAATGGACAGCGCGCGAAGATTATTCATTGGCTTCTGCTATTCCTGCAGGCTTTCATGATGGTGTTTCTTTCATGGGGGATTGGTTTAAAGGAATAGGTCAGATATTCAAAGGCAAAGTCAAAGCGAAAGATAGTCTTGGTGGATTTATTTCGATCACAAAACTATTTTCAACGACCTGGGATTGGGAAGCCTTCTGGCGTATCACCGGGATCTTGTCCTTTATCCTTGCGATCATGAATTTATTGCCGATACCTGCTTTAGATGGTGGACATGTGATGTTTCTTTTATGGGAAGTCGCGACGGGTAAAAAACCTGGTGATAAGTTTATGGAGTATGCCACGTATGTCGGATTTGCACTGGTATTAGGATTGCTTGTTTTTGCAAATGGTCTTGACATCATGAGGTTGTTTGGTAAATAGAAATGAAAAATGAAAAACGTTATTTATTTTATCGAATCTTTCTTTCTCTTTTAAAGTGGTAGTTTTTTAGATTCGTAGTTGGTCCCGCTACATTGTTTCGTATGACAGTATCACTTCTGCGCTCGATATTCGATATTCGTTACTCGATATTCGTTACTCGATATTCGTTACTCGATATTCGTTACTCGTTACTCGATATTCGTTAATCGTTAATCGTTACTCGTTACTCGTTACTCGTTACTCATTACTCGATATTCGTTACTCGTTACTCGTTACTTGATACTCGTTACTCGTTATTCGTTATTCATTTCTCATACTTCTAATTACCTTAGTCCGATCTAGTCACCTCCTTTAACGAACTAATGGCTTATGGTACAATGGACAGTATCAGGCATCCTTCTACTGTTTTTGTTTGTACCACAAAAACAATCTCCTCCTTTCATATTTGAAAATCAGACAGGTGAACTCGCCTTGTCATGTGATCTTACTGTTGATGCAGGCCCTGACACTAATGTTTGTTTCCCATCTGGGTTACTTGGTCTCATGGGCTCGATTGAAGGAAATGCGATTTTCTTTCAGTGGACACCTTCTTCGGGTCTGAACAATGCCTTCATCCTCAATCCTGTGGCCAACATCACAGGTCCTATCACCTATACATTGACAGGATATGCAGTCGATTCAAACAATCCAAATCTTATCGTAAATGGTGACTTCTCCCTGGGGAATACGAGTTTTTCAACAGATTACAACTACGTGGCTGACATCCCGAATGTCCAGAATGAAATGGTTCCGGCAGGAACATACACAGTGATCAATAATCCCAACCTGGTGCATACAGGATTCAGCGCGTGTGGTGATCATACAGGAGGAGGTAATATGATGGTCATGAATGGCGCTCCTTCCTTTCAGAATGTCTGGTGTCAGACCATCCCTATCACACCCAATACATGGTATAACGTGTCCGCCTGGGTCGCTTCTGTGAGTCCGTCATCTCCAGCGATCTTAAGATTTTCAATTAATGGAACCCAGATCGGTAATGTAGTCAATGCAACTTCGACCCCATGTCAATGGATACCTTTCAATGCCAACTGGAATTCAGGAAGTAATAATTCTGCTACAATATGTATCCTTAATCTCAATACCGCATCAGGTGGAAATGATTTTGCAATTGATGATATTTCAATGGTAGGATTGTGTACTGTACAGGATCAGGTCAGTATCACTCTTTATCAGGAGACAGCACCGGAACCTGAAATTGATGGGCCAACTTTTCTATGCGCAGGTG
>JBDUAU010000054.1:0-10892 GCA_040004485.1 Saprospiraceae bacterium | reverse complement strand
AATCGAAATCAATCTTAATTAATCTTAAATTTTCATTTTTTATCTGCGTCCTCTTTTGCAAATCATTCAGGATTTCTGAATTCTTTGAAATTGAATTACTACCAAAAAAAAAGCGAACTGATTTATAGACCAGTTCGCCTTCTGACATTACTTTTTGATTGGGGTCAAATCACTAGTTCCTTCTCTTCGATCAACTTGCGGATGTTGATAAGGGCATAACGCATACGACCAAGAGCAGTATTGATACTCACATCTGTGAGGCAGGCTATTTCTTTGAATGACATATCAGCATAGTGTCTCAGTATGACGACTTCGCGCTGTTCGGATGGAAGCATATCCACTAATGTCCGCACTCGATCATAGGTCTGATCACGCATCATGCTCATCTCCATATTTGGATCTTCGCACTCCAGTACATCAAAAATATCGAAGGTCTCTGTGGCCGAAACTTTAGTACGTCTTTTAGATCGTCTGAACTGATCTACGCACATATTGTAGGAAATTCTCAATGCCCACTGCAGGAATTTTCCTTCGTGATTGTATTTTCCTTTCCTTAAGGTGTCAATGATCTTGATAAATACATCCTGGAATAAGTCATCAGCCAACTCGCGATCTTTGGTAAACATGTAGATCGAAGAGTAAATCTTGGCCTTGTGGCGATGAAGAAGTGTGGAAAATGCGGCCTCGTCTCCGGCCAGATAATAATCAATTAGTTGTTGGTCATTGAGCGGTTGCACTTGCATACTACACATGTTTACAGTTAGAAATAGATCAGGTCTGACATCAAACCCTTGTCTTAAAAACAGTGTAGAGAAGTAGCTATAGGAAAAATTTTAAAATGCCCAATTGATTAATTCGCTGCTAAGCTAAGGGAATTCCTTTCTTTGCACAACTATTTTTACAAAGATAAAATTCTTTAACATGACCTTAACGACTACCGGAATGATCCTGCTGCCTGGCAACTAATCAATCAGATAGCCTGTTAGAAGGTCAACAAAAACTGAGCCAAAACATTCATTTATGCCGGGTAAATTAAAGAGTGTGCCCCCTTCAACACCCCTTCCAAGGCCATCCACGAGGCAGATTGAGATCATCGGGGCAAGGAGTAATAACCTCAAAAATGTAAGTGTTTCTATCCCTAAAAATCGCCTGGTAGTGGTTACAGGCCTCTCAGGATCAGGTAAATCATCACTGATCATGGATACTTTATATGCTGAAGGTCAGCGTAGATATGTGGAAAGCCTAAGTTCATATGCCCGCCAGTTCCTGAACCGGATGAAAAAACCTGATGTGGATCTCATACGGGGAATTTGTCCTGCCATAGCCATTGAGCAGCGCGTATCCGGGGGAAATGCCAGGAGTACTGTCGGGTCCATGACTGAAATCTATGATTATCTGCGTTTGCTCTTCGCACGAGTCGGACAAACCATAAGTCCCATTTCAGGCGAAAAGGTCAGAAAACATACAGTAACAGATGTTGTCAATTTTATCACTGGTCTCAAAGAAGGGACCAGGCTGATGATCATCGCCCCCATCTCCATACGTGATGAAAAAAGAACCATTGAAAAAGAATCACAACTTCTCCTTCAAAAAGGATACAATCGTATTCAATGGCAAGGCAAGACCATTAAAATCGATGACTTCCTGACGGAATACAAAGCCATCATTAAACAAAAAGCGCAGGGACTGAAAAAAGGCGATCTGAGCTTAGTCATCGATCGTTTTCCGGTCTCTCATGATGAAGAATTTAAAAAACGTACTGCGGATAGTGTGCAGACCGCATTCTATGAAGCCGAAGGCGAATGTATCGTTGAAATTGAGGGAGGTGAAAAAACAGAATTTAATAATCGCTTCGAATTAGATGGACTTACATTCATCGAGCCAGAGCCCAAATTATTCAATTACAATAATCCTGTCGGTGCGTGTCCACGTTGTGAAGGGTTTGGCAAGATCATAGGCATTGACGAAGACAAAGTCATTCCGGATGGATCACTCAGTGTATATGAAGGTGCTGTGGCTGCATGGAGCGGTGAAAAATCAAATGTATGGCAACAGGAATTTTTAAAGAAAGCAAATAAGCAGGGATTTCCTGTCCATAAGCCTTATATGGAATTATCAGCTGCACAGCGAAAGTTGTTGTGGGATGGTACCAATGACATACGAGGTATTCATGCTTTTTTCAAAGAACTGGAACAGGGCAGTTATAAAATACAAAACCGTGTGATGCTTGCACGATACAGAGGGCGCACAACCTGTACTGAATGTGGTGGTGGCAGATTGAGGCCAGAAGCTACTTATGTAAAGGTCGGCGGAAAGTCATTACCTGAATTGGCCAACATGTCCGTAAAAGATCTTCGCGTATTTTTTACAGAATTAAAACTTACAAAACATGAAGAATCAACTGCTGCCCGCATTCTTCTTGAAGTAAGAAACCGACTTCGCACGATGAGCGATGTAGGGCTTGGCTATCTTCATCTTGAGCGGATTTCATCAACACTCAGTGGGGGTGAAACACAACGTATACATCTCACAAGAAATCTTGGTAGTAATCTCACGAGTTCGCTGTATATACTTGATGAACCCAGCATTGGTCTTCATCCAAAAGATACAGGACAGTTGCTGAAGGTATTGTTTGAATTGAGAGATCTTGGCAATACAGTTGTCGTCGTCGAGCATGAAGAAGAGATGATTCAGCAGGCGGATTACATCATTGATGTAGGCCCGTTAGCCGGCATCCATGGAGGTGAGATTGTGTATGAAGGCCCTTATGATGAATTTATTGAACAAGGCCCCACTGGAAAAGTAAGCCTTACACATCAATATCTGACTGGACGTAAAACAGTACCAACGCCTAAAAAGAGACGCACCTCACCAAACAAAATTTTTTTAAAAGGCGCACGACTTCACAATCTTGAAAATGTAAATGTTGAAATTCCACTTTATTGCATGACTGTGGTGACAGGGGTGAGCGGATCAGGTAAAACCACTTTAGTGCGACATGTCCTTGAACCTGCATTGTCACAGGTGCTTGGTATTACTACGGGATCACATACCAATCTATTGAAATCGATCACTGGAGATTTTCAGCGTATCGATGGTATAGAAGTCATCGGGCAACAGGCATTGGGTAGAAGTTCAAGATCCAATCCGATCACCTATATCAAAGCCTATGATGCCATCAGAAAGTTGATGACAGATCAGCACCTGGCGAAAGTGAATGGATACAAACCAAAACATTTCTCATTCAATGTAGAAGGCGGACGATGTGAAACGTGTAAAGGAGATGGCGAGATCATCATTGAAATGCAGTTCCTGGCAGATGTCAAGCTGGTATGTGATGAATGCGGCGGAAAACGATTTCAAAAACCAATACTTGAAATAAAATATAAAGGGAAGAATATCTATGATATCCTTGAGCTAAGTGTCGATGAGGCCGTTGAATTTTTTGAAGATGAAAAAGATATCGCTGTACGATTGCAGCCACTTCAGGATGTAGGATTAGGATACATCAAACTTGGGCAAGCCTCAAGTACTCTTTCAGGAGGCGAAGCACAGCGTGTAAAGCTTGCATCATTTCTTACAAAAGACAGGGATGATCGTCATCTCTTTTTCATTTTTGATGAGCCGACGACAGGTCTGCATTTTCATGATATTCATGTGCTGATGAATGCATTGAATGCGCTTGTAGAGAAAGGCCATACCGTCGTGATCATAGAGCACAATATGGAAGTCATCAAGACAGCGGATTGGGTGATTGATCTTGGTCCCGGAGGTGGTGATGAAGGCGGACAACTGGTCATCCAGGGGACTCCTGAACAAGTCGCAAAATGTAAAGAATCTGTAACAGGTCAATATCTGAAGGCGAAATTGTAACATACGGTAACAATGGGCAATGGGCAATAGACAATGGGCAATTCGAGCGCAGCGATTACTTCGACTTCTTCACTCATCCTGAACACGCTCAGCACAAGGATCCCGCCATTACGCAGTAAATGTTGCGGGAAAGGAAATTAGCAAATTATCAATACCTGTCTTTTTGCTTTTCCGCCCCTTCTGCCCCTTTAACTTTTAAGCTCAAACCCTTTTTGGAACAGTTGCTCTATATACAGAAACCGGAGTTACTTTGTAACCTTGTTTTTTTAGCAGGCTGAGGACGCCATTTTCACCTGCGAGATGACCGGCACCAACAGCAAAAAATACAGGACCGTCTTTCATCATTTTTGACATGATCGGTATCCAGTTTTTATTTCGATTGTTGATGAGTACATTTTCGAAATCTCCTTCTTCACCTGGTTTAGGCTCAGTGGCCATTTCGATCATGGCTTCTATATCCTGGTGTTTATAGAGTTCAACTGTCTGATCGTACATATCTGTATCCGTATTCGTTCCTTTGATTGCATCCATCAGCATGATGGCCTGATCTTTATAAGGGATACTATCAAATAAAGACATTTGATATTGCATGGTCTCCAATCCGTCTACATCTTTCTTTGCCTTTTGTGCCCGATCGTACAGATTCATTTCATAGGAAACGATGTCATCAGATTGCATTTCTTCAGGGTTCATATTTACTTCAGCAAGCATTGATAAGAACATTGGTTTCACCTTGGACAATAAGAACATAGGTAATCCCATATTGTCAAAATATTTTGAAACTTCAGTATACTGTTGAGGCGTCAGAAGATCTTTCAATGTCGTCCCGTCTTTCATCATCAGATTGGACAGCATACCCATCATTGATCCCATGTCTGACATTTCATCGAGGTCAATTTCAAAAACAACCTGTTTGCTTTTATCAAACGCTTCATCAAGACCTGAAGGAAGAAAATAATCATCCTTCGGGATCATATGGATTGTTCCAAAAAGATATGAAGGCTGTGACTGTCCTGCTTTTTCGATTTTCCACAGAAGTGCATGAGGTACTGAATCTGTGGGCTGTACAGCAGATTTAGATCCCTTACACGAGAAAAGTAATAATGCACTAAGCAGACTGATCGAAATAAAACTGAAATATTTATTCATAGATGATAGGAATCAATAGAATTGAATGAAGTTGCAAAAGTAAACAGAGTAACGCTGGAAAGGACTTTGGAGTTGTGAAAAGGCGGAAGAGGAGGAAAAGGCAGAAGGGGCGGAAGAGGCAGAAGGGGCGGAAGAGGCAGAAGGGGCGGAAAAGGCAGAAGAGGCGGAAGAGGCGGAAGAGGCAGAAGAGGCAGAAGAGGCGGAAAAGGCAGAAGAGGCAGAAGAGGCGGAAAAGGCAGAAGAGGCGGAAAAGGTGGAAGAGGAAACAAATAGATGTATAGAGATTACAAATCGCAGCTACAAGCTGCTTGAGGGGGAATTTCGATATGATCAATGATCCGAAATATGGATTTGAAGTTCAAACTTCAAATAGCGTAGTGAAAAGATGTTTAACTATGATTTTTTTAAGCGTACGGACAGGTCGCGACCTGTCCGTACGCTTAAAAAAATCATAGTTAAACATCTTTTCACTACGCTATTTGAAGTTTGAACTTCAAATCCATATTTCGGATCATTGATCATATCGAAATTCCCCCTCAAGCAGCTTGTAGCTGCGATTTGTAATCTCTATACATCTATTTGTTTCCTCTTCCACCTTTTCCGCCTCTTCTGCCTTTTCCGCCTCTTCTGCCTCTTCTGCCTTTTCCGCCTCTTCTGCCTCTTCTGCCTCTTCCGCCTCTTCCGCCTCTTCTGCCTTTTCCGCCCCTTCTGCCTCTTCCGCCCCTTCTGCCTCTTCCGCCCCTTCTGCCTTTTCCTCCTCTTCCGCCTTTTCACAACTCCAAAGTCCTTTCCAGCGTTACTCTGTTTACTTTTGCAACTTCATTCAATTCTATTGATTCCTATCATCTATGAATAAATATTTCAGTTTTATTTCGATCAGTCTGCTTAGTGCATTATTACTTTTCTCGTGTAAGGGATCTAAATCTGCTGTACAGCCCACAGATTCAGTACCTCATGCACTTCTGTGGAAAATCGAAAAAGCAGGACAGTCACAGCCTTCATATCTTTTTGGAACAATCCATATGATCCCGAAGGATGATTATTTTCTTCCTTCAGGTCTTGATGAAGCGTTTGATAAAAGCAAACAGGTTGTTTTTGAAATTGACCTCGATGAAATGTCAGACATGGGATCAATGATGGGTATGCTGTCCAATCTGATGATGAAAGACGGGACGACATTGAAAGATCTTCTGACGCCTCAACAGTATACTGAAGTTTCAAAATATTTTGACAATATGGGATTACCTATGTTCTTATTGTCCAAGGTGAAACCAATGTTCTTATCAATGCTTGCTGAAGTAAATATGAACCCTGAAGAAATGCAATCTGATGACATCGTTTCCTATGAAATGAATCTGTACGATCGGGCACAAAAGGCAAAGAAAGATGTAGACGGATTGGAGACCATGCAATATCAAATGTCTTTATTTGATAGTATCCCTTATAAAGATCAGGCCATCATGCTGATGGATGCAATCAAAGGAACGAATACGGATACAGATATGTACGATCAGACAGTTGAACTCTATAAACACCAGGATATAGAAGCCATGATCGAAATGGCCACTGAGCCTAAACCAGGTGAAGAAGGAGATTTCGAAAATGTACTCATCAACAATCGAAATAAAAACTGGATACCGATCATGTCAAAAATGATGAAAGACGGTCCTGTATTTTTTGCTGTTGGTGCCGGTCATCTCGCAGGTGAAAATGGCGTCCTCAGCCTGCTAAAAAAACAAGGTTACAAAGTAACTCCGGTTTCTGTATATAGAGCAACTGTTCCAAAAAGGGTTTGAGCTTAAAAGTTAAAGGGGCAGAAGGGGCGGAAAAGCAAAAAGACAGGTATTGATAATTTGCTAATTTCCTTTCCCGCAACATTTACTGCGTAATGGCGGGATCCTTGTGCTGAGCGTGTTCAGGATGAGTGAAGAAGTCGAAGTAATCGCTGCGCTCGAATTGCCCATTGTCTATTGCCCATTGCCCATTGTTACCGTATGTTACAATTTCGCCTTCAGATATTGACCTGTTACAGATTCTTTACATTTTGCGACTTGTTCAGGAGTCCCCTGGATGACCAGTTGTCCGCCTTCATCACCACCTCCGGGACCAAGATCAATCACCCAATCCGCTGTCTTGATGACTTCCATATTGTGCTCTATGATCACGACGGTATGGCCTTTCTCTACAAGCGCATTCAATGCATTCATCAGCACATGAATATCATGAAAATGCAGACCTGTCGTCGGCTCATCAAAAATGAAAAAGAGATGACGATCATCCCTGTCTTTTGTAAGAAATGATGCAAGCTTTACACGCTGTGCTTCGCCTCCTGAAAGAGTACTTGAGGCTTGCCCAAGTTTGATGTATCCTAATCCTACATCCTGAAGTGGCTGCAATCGTACAGCGATATCTTTTTCATCTTCAAAAAATTCAACGGCCTCATCGACACTTAGCTCAAGGATATCATAGATATTCTTCCCTTTATATTTTATTTCAAGTATTGGTTTTTGAAATCGTTTTCCGCCGCATTCATCACATACCAGCTTGACATCTGCCAGGAACTGCATTTCAATGATGATCTCGCCATCTCCTTTACACGTTTCACATCGTCCGCCTTCTACATTGAATGAGAAATGTTTTGGTTTGTATCCATTCACTTTCGCCAGGTGCTGATCTGTCATCAACTTTCTGATGGCATCATAGGCTTTGATATAGGTGATCGGATTGGATCTTGAACTTCTACCCAATGCCTGTTGCCCGATGACTTCTATACCATCGATACGCTGAAAATCTCCAGTGATCGATTTCAATAGATTGGTATGTGATCCCGTAGTAATACCAAGCACCTGTGACAATGCAGGTTCAAGGACATGTCGCACTAAAGTGGTTTTACCTGATCCGCTCACCCCTGTCACCACAGTCATGCAATAAAGTGGAATTTCAACATTTACATTTTCAAGATTGTGAAGTCGTGCGCCTTTTAAAAAAATTTTGTTTGGTGAGGTGCGTCTCTTTTTAGGCGTTGGTACTGTTTTACGTCCAGTCAGATATTGATGTGTAAGGCTTACTTTTCCAGTGGGGCCTTGTTCAATAAATTCATCATAAGGGCCTTCATACACAATCTCACCTCCATGGATGCCGGCTAACGGGCCTACATCAATGATGTAATCCGCCTGCTGAATCATCTCTTCTTCATGCTCGACGACGACAACTGTATTGCCAAGATCTCTCAATTCAAACAATACCTTCAGCAACTGTCCTGTATCTTTTGGATGAAGACCAATGCTGGGTTCATCAAGTATATACAGCGAACTCGTGAGATTACTACCAAGATTTCTTGTGAGATGTATACGTTGTGTTTCACCCCCACTGAGTGTTGATGAAATCCGCTCAAGATGAAGATAGCCAAGCCCTACATCGCTCATCGTGCGAAGTCGGTTTCTTACTTCAAGAAGAATGCGGGCAGCAGTTGATTCTTCATGTTTTGTAAGTTTTAATTCTGTAAAAAATACGCGAAGATCTTTTACGGACATGTTGGCCAATTCAGGTAATGACTTTCCGCCGACCTTTACATAAGTAGCTTCTGGCCTCAATCTGCCACCACCACATTCAGTACAGGTTGTGCGCCCTCTGTATCGTGCAAGCATCACACGGTTTTGTATTTTATAACTGCCCTGTTCCAGTTCTTTGAAAAAAGCATGAATACCTCGTATGTCATTGGTACCATCCCACAACAACTTTCGCTGTGCAGCTGATAATTCCATATAAGGCTTATGGACAGGAAATCCCTGCTTATTTGCTTTCTTTAAAAATTCCTGTTGCCATACATTTGATTTTTCACCGCTCCATGCAGCCACAGCACCTTCATATACACTGAGTGATCCATCCGGAATGACTTTGTCTTCGTCAATGCCTATGATCTTGCCAAACCCTTCACAACGTGGACACGCACCGACAGGATTATTGTAATTGAATAATTTGGGCTCTGGCTCGATGAATGTAAGTCCATCTAATTCGAAGCGATTATTAAATTCTGTTTTTTCACCTCCCTCAATTTCAACGATACATTCGCCTTCGGCTTCATAGAATGCGGTCTGCACACTATCCGCAGTACGTTTTTTAAATTCTTCATCATGAGAGACCGGAAAACGATCGATGACTAAGCTCAGATCGCCTTTTTTCAGTCCCTGCGCTTTTTGTTTAATGATGGCTTTGTATTCCGTCAGGAAGTCATCGATTTTAATGGTCTTGCCTTGCCATTGAATACGATTGTATCCTTTTTGAAGGAGAAGTTGTGATTCTTTTTCAATGGTTCTTTTTTCATCACGTATGGAGATGGGGGCGATGATCATCAGCCTGGTCCCTTCTTTGAGACCAGTGATAAAATTGACAACATCTGTTACTGTATGTTTTCTGACCTTTTCGCCTGAAATGGGACTTATGGTTTGTCCGACTCGTGCGAAGAGCAAACGCAGATAATCATAGATTTCAGTCATGGACCCGACAGTACTCCTGGCATTTCCCCCGGATACGCGCTGCTCAATGGCTATGGCAGGACAAATTCCCCGTATGAGATCCACATCAGGTTTTTTCATCCGGTTCAGGAACTGGCGGGCATATGAACTTAGGCTTTCCACATATCTACGCTGACCTTCAGCATATAAAGTATCCATGATCAGTGATGATTTACCTGATCCTGAGAGGCCTGTAACCACTACCAGGCGATTTTTAGGGATAGAAACACTTACATTTTTGAGGTTATTACTCCTTGCCCCGATGATCTCAATCTGCCTCGTGGATGGCCTTGGAAGGGGTGTTGAAGGGGGCACACTCTTTAATTTACCCGGCATAAATGAATGTTTTGGCTCAGTTTTTGTTGACCTTCTAACAGGCTATCTGATTGATTAGTTGCCAGGCAGCAGGATCATTCCGGTAGTCGTTAAGGTCATGTTAAAGAATTTTATCTTTGTAAAAATAGTTGTGCAAAGAAAGGAATTCCCTTAGCTTAGCAGCGAATTAATCAATTGGGCATTTTAAAATTTTTCCTATAGCTACTTCTCTACACTGTTTTTAAGACAAGGGTTTGATGTCAGACCTGATCTATTTCTAACTGTAAACATGTGTAGTATGCAAGTGCAACCGCTCAATGACCAACAACTAATTGATTATTATCTGGCCGGAGACGAGGCCGCATTTTCCACACTTCTTCATCGCCACAAGGCCAAGATTTACTCTTCGATCTACATGTTTACCAAAGATCGCGAGTTGGCTGATGACTTATTCCAGGATGTATTTATCAAGATCATTGACACCTTAAGGAAAGGAAAATACAATCACGAAGGAAAATTCCTGCAGTGGGCATTGAGAATTTCCTACAATATGTGCGTAGATCAGTTCAGACGATCTAAAAGACGTACTAAAGTTTCGGCCACAGAGACCTTCGATATTTTTGATGTACTGGAGTGCGAAGATCCAAATATGGAGATGAGCATGATGCGTGATCAGACCTATGATCGAGTGCGGACATTAGTGGATATGCTTCCATCCGAACAGCGCGAAGTCGTCATACTGAGACACTATGCTGATATGTCATTCAAAGAAATAGCCTGCCTCACAGATGTGAGTATCAATACTGCTCTTGGTCGTATGCGTTATGCCCTTATCAACATCCGCAAGTTGATCGAAGAGAAGGAACTAGTGATTTGACCCCAATCAAAAAGTAATGTCAGAAGGCGAACTGGTCTATAAATCAGTTCGCTTTTTTTTTGGTAGTAATTCAATTTCAAAGAATTCAGAAATCCTGAATGATTTGCAAAAGAGGACGCAGATAAAAAATGAAAATTTAAGATTAATTAAGATTGATTTCGATT
>JBDUAU010000712.1:0-10901 GCA_040004485.1 Saprospiraceae bacterium | reverse complement strand
AGGGTCCCAACCAATACCAAGAGGATATTTAGTATGATGCAATGGTCCGCCAACATCTTTTGATGCTACCAGAACGCCATTGATGTAAATTTTATCCTGTACGGTTCCATGCACAGTTACAACATGTGTCCATGCTCCGGGTACCAGCTCATTGCCGGCTCCTGCGTCCATGTCAGAACAACATGAAGTAGCATAAGTAGTCCATACTACTTTACCATGAGCAGGAAGCGAAATTTTCCAACGCTCCTGCCATCCGCCAAAGGACATCAGATACACTTCACCACTTACGGGTAGTTCATTCATTTTGACCCAGAAACTTACTGTAGTCCAATCTGAATTATACTGTTTAGAATTATCAACTACGATAGAAGTCTGATCCGTTGGATTGATAGCTACAGCATTATTAGCATATCCAAAACGATCGTAAGTCAACTGCGCATTATCTGATTTAGCATCATTTTTAAACTGAGATACATCTTTTAAGTCACCTGACATCGGCAAGTTAAGCACCAATGGATCCGGATCTATGATGGCTGTCGATTGTTCAGTATACAGATCATTGATTTCAGTATCGGATAGCGCAAAATTGTATATCTGTACTTCATCAAGAGAGCCATCGAAGTAATTGGCTACGTCAATCGGATCATAACCAATGCCTAAAGGATGTGTGGTATTTGCCAGGTCGCCCGCAGATGCTTTTGATGCAACAAGAACTCCATTGACGAAGATTTTGTCTGTAGTTCCATCGTGTACGAAAGCTGCGTGCGTCCATGTACCGGGTACGAGTTCATTACCACCACCTGCGTCAAGATCTGAACAGCACGTTGTAGCGTGAGTTGTCCATACCATTTTACCATGACTGGGCAATGATATTTTGCATCGCTCCTGCCAACCACCAAACGAAAGCAAATAAGCTTCTCCTGAGACAGGTAAGGAATGGACATTTACCCAGAAGGAAATCGTTGTAGTAGCTGAATTCAATACGGAAGAATTCGGAGCTGTAACACCTGCGTCAATGCCATTAAAGCTAACAGCCTTATTACCAAACCCAAAACGATCTGTAGTGAATTCTGTATTTTTCCCTGATGCATGATTGCCATAGGCTGATTCATCACGGAAGTTTTTACTGAAAGTATAATTGGCTACTAAATCATTGTTTACTACTGGTGGTACTGATTGTTCTGCATATAGATTAGCTACATCTGTACCGTTCAATGGAGTACTATAGATGATGATATCATCCAATGCACCATTGAAGAAATAATCGCTATCAATCGGATCATACCCGATACCTAAAGGATGCGTAGTCGTGCCAAGATCGCCCGGAGAATCCTTTGAATTCGCAAGAACACCATTGACATAGATAAAATCTTTGACACCATCATGTACCATGACCAGGTGTGTCCAGGATCCTACTACAAGTTCATTGCCACCTCCTGCATCGAGATCAGAGCAGCAGGATGTAGCATGTGTTGTCCATATTGGTTTGCCATGAGCAGGTAGTGATATCTTCCAGCGATCTTGCCAACCACCGAAAGAAAGCAGATATACTTCTCCCTGTGCAGGTAATTCATCTGCGCGTATCCAGAAACTGACAGAAGCTGTCGCGGAATTAAGCTGAGATGCATTATTGGCATCAAGGTGACTTTTTACTCCGTCGAACAGGTAGGCCTGATTGGACCTGCCGAAACGGTCTTGTGTTAACGATGCACTGTGAACAGTGGCATTGTTGTGATCCGGGGAAACGTCATTAGCATTTCCGCTGAAAGGATATTCTGCTACTATCGTCTGCGCACCTGATCGGGGTACCACAAACGCAAGCAACAAAAAAATGGGTAACAGCACTTGGTAAATTCTTTTCATTATTAGCTATTTTTTTATTGTTAATGAAGTATGATAATTTAAATTATTCCGTGATGAATTTTTTGATCATCGTCTTTCCATCATGCATGATCCTGATGATATGTAATCCGGGATGCAGGGATGAAATGTCGATGGTTTTAGTTGGTTTGCCATTCAATGAGGCATTCAACTCAATGATCCCATTGATATCAAATATGGTCATGATGGCACCTGAGGGATTGACAAAGTTGGCAGAGGGAATCTCTATTGTCAATAATCTTAATGCAGGATTTGGAAATATGTTCAGACTAATATAATCAAATTGTTGATCATCATGTGTACTTGTAATGACTGCACCACTCTCAGCCGCAACCGAATCAGGCAATTGGGCGTAATCATATATCTTGATCTCGTCCAGTATGCCCCTGAAACTGTAAGACGGGTCATCCGGAAGATACTGGCCGATTTCCATGTCCAGGGGACTTGGATTGAGTTGGCCACTAAAAGGTGAAAAACTTTCCAGCCGACCGTTGATATAGATCATGACAAAACGACCATTATAGGTGGCGGCTATATGGTAGAATTTATTTTCTTCAAGGATAGTTTCCGAATCCAGATCTTTTACTGCACCTGAGGTATTTTTTACAGTCCATCTTACTTTATGATCAGGAGTGATTGAAAGCTTCCAGCGGTTCTGATAACTTCCATGTGAAATGATAAATCGTTCTTTGTCACCTATCAGTTGTGGCTGCGCAAAAAGGGATACAGTGATGCCATCCGTAAAATTGAGGATGCTGTTATTGACGACACGAATGTGATCATTGATGCCATCAAAGAAATATGCCTGTAATGACTGTCCAATAGAATCAGCCGTAAGCTTAGCTCCGGAAACAATTCCATTGAGCTGATGACCACTGATATCATTAGCATTGCCCGCAAATGGATACCAGGCGATCAGATCACCATCTGCATCCAGGTTTGTATCATAAGAAAACAACTTGACACTTGCTGTCGCCGTACCACCTCTTCCATCATCAACTGAGAGTTGAAGTGTAAAAATTCCTTCGCTGTTAGGAGCAACCCAATCGATTTCATTACCGGTTCCATTGATATTTCCGCCAGTGACAGACCATGTATAAATGATCGGATCATTATTACCATCAGTCACGTTTGATGTGACATGAATAGTGCCACCGGGATGTGTGTATTTTGATGAAGGAACTAATGATTGTATATCCGGTATGAGATTAATCTCTGATACCACATCAATCGTGATGGAAGTGCTGTCTTTTTGATGACTTTCATCTTCGACGATCAGTTTTGCTTCGTAAGTCCCCACGACTTCCGGAGCAATAAACGTTACTTCTCTTGCAAGACCTGTTTTTGTTTCGCCCTGGAATATAAAAGTATACGTCAGGTCTTTTGTTTCCTGATCTATTCCTTTTCCATAAAGTGTAATGGTATCACCTTTCTCAACTGTAGTGCGATCAGGGGCAAAAGACTGAATGCGAGGTGGGTAATTGTAGGCCACTGAGGATTGCATGTAATCAACGACAACACCATTGATCAGCATCTCATTGTTTTTGTAGGTGATCGTCCCGCCTGCCGGTGCTAATACAATGGACACTGCTTTATTCGCCGGAATATTTATTGACGTCGGAGCACTTACATTTTGAGCCAGGAATGTTTCGGAGACGACATCATAGATATCTGTAGGCTCAGGGCCTACATCGATCAGAACAGATTTAGTAGTCGTGTATGGATTGAATAGAAGATAAGATGGATATGCAGCGTCTTTGAAAAAATCAGTTTTGAGTATATCGATTTTCAGGATTTTCTCTTCATTTGTTTTTTCAAGTATGGCACCCAGATATCCGATAGAGGAAGTGCTGTAGAGAGAAAGATTCGTACCTGCCCATCCGCCTTTCAAGGCATCACCTGTCGAAACAAGCATCAATCCTGCATCTTTTTCACGCAGTGCTTCATATCCCATCACGCCATTCGGATCGTAAGCATCAGACCAGGTATGTGAGTCCTGATGTGTATTGGTTAAGAAACCGGGATACATCAGTCGTGTTGCATTTGCAAGATTTAGAATCCATTTTCCTATAGCTCTTGCATATCGTTTGTCATATCTGACCATAGGTGCAAGCTGACCTGCCTGTTGAACACCATTCAATTGAAATGCATAATCATTGCCTGCATCATTTGCTTCACCTACAAGACCGGATACATCATATGCATTCCACTTACCTACTATCGTACCCCAGCCTCTGAGCGGACCGCGATTGAATATCCAGAAAAGAATATTTGCAATATTATATTTCGTACCAATCTCAGCATTCATTTTTGCTGCGGTATAGGCACCGTATGGCAATTGCAATTCATAGGATGGATTTGCACCCAGACTACTGAGATATTCCATGCTCCATTCTGCGGCTTGCAGATATTGTTTGTCACCGTTTTGTTTGTATGCATTATATAGCAACCAACCGAAAGCACCTGATGCTTCAGGTTCATGTACCCCATCAGGATTAGGTGTCATGTGCAGAAAATCCCACGCTCTGTATTCCATAGAAGCACGTGTCCATGGTGTTGTCTTGCCACCCATAGCCTGAACTGCTGATGCCATGCGATCTGCTATAAGCTTAAATTGATTTTGAGCGTCTCCGATATTTGCATACAGATCAAAGAGCTGATAGAAATAAATATTGGGCATCATATCATACCACCAGTCAGAACCGCTATGTCCACCTATATTATTGAGATAAAGGTTCTCCCCATTATTCTTATTGAAATAATCCTGGCTCATGAGGATCCAGTTCATTCCATATTGATTCGTCTTATCAATGCCCACCAATGATGCGCCTACTAAAGAGGGCAATACATTGATGGCTTCACCACTATTATCGCTGTTTGTGCCGACATAACTATCCAGACCAAAAGTTGGATTTTGCGGATAATTTGTTCCCTGTGGACTTGTAAAAATTAATGGGAGATAAAGACCTGTTTTATTGATGTCGTATACAAATGAATCATAACCCATCGCTACTTTTTTCCAATCTCTCATTGTAAATGGAGAAGGTTCATTGGGCATCAACTCTATGCGAGGAATATTGATTTGGCTTACCTGTGCTGACGTGATCATGATCGAGCCAAGAAAGAGAATTGAAAAAATCAATGAAAGACTATGCTGCATAGACAGATAATTAATAACCTGGATTTTGAGTGAGATTCGGATTCAGATCAAGTTCAGTCTGAGGAATAGGGAATACCTCATTCTTTCCTTCTACAAAACCGGTGAGGACATCTTTTGCAATACCCCATCGTACTAAATCAAAGAAACGATGAAACTCGAATCCAAGTTCAACCCTTCGCTCATGTCGTATAATATCGATGAGGGCAGTTTTGTCTGTTGTAGTGATGACAGGCAGTGTAGTAGCAGGATCTGCGGCTTGTGCTCTTGCTCTCGCTCTTACTTCTTCAAGCGGAGCCAATGCTTCAGAAGTTCTCCCCAGTTCAGCCTGTGCTTCTGCTTCCCATAGAAGAACTTCATCATATCGTATGAATGTATAGTTAATATCACCATCAGCTTTTTGAGTGACCTCTGCAGCCGGTTGTAAAAATTTTCTTGGGCTGGCACCGGTTGATGAAAATGATGCTTTGTAGGGTACTCCAAAATAGTCCTCATTTTTTCGTGCCACGGTAAAGAGCAATCGCGGATCACCAGGTTCAAATGTATTGACGAAATCCAGAGTGACTTCTGCGAATCCATATCCATCAGGTATTTTTTTGGACAGCCATTGCTGATTGAGGTTATTTCCTACGCCTAGTTCTAGATTTGCATGCTGGATTTCAAAGACAGACTCACTATTGTTCTGTGTATTTTTTAGAAAATTATTCCTGTAGTCTGCTTGCAGAGAATATATACCCAAAGCTTTGATTTCAGCTATTGTAGCCACTACATTATCCCATTGTTTTAAATAAAGTTGGGCTTTCGCTTTTAATGCAAGTGCAGCGCCTTTAGTCGCTCTTCCTATATCTGATGCTCCATAAGATACAGGTAGCTTTGAGGCTGCATCTCCTGCATCAGTAGCTACTTGTTCAAATACAGTTGTCTGAGATGTTCTCGTCACATTTACATCTTCTGGTGCCTGTATATTGAGGATAAGGGGAACATCGCCAAAGACCTGAGCCAGTGTAAAATGATAATACGCTCTCAGAAAAAGTGCTTCACCGATGACTCTGTTCTTAAGGGTTTCATCTGCATCGATGAGTGGAGTTTTAGTAATCACAGTATTCGCCTGCACAATGCCTGCATAGTTGAGCTTCCAATAATCATTCACTTCCTGTGTCGCCGGTGTTTGTTTGAATATATCAATGTCAATAATACCTGGCCTTGATCCATCACCACCTACTACAGCATCATCAGAAGCTATCGTTCCAAAGACCCAGTAGTAATTGTTATTGGTACCATTGATGAGTAGTGGCTGATAAGTAGCATTCACGGCCTGAATAGCATCATTGGCTGTCTTGAAATAATTATCAGCATCGAGTCGGCCCAATGGTTCTTTATTCAACAGATCGGTGCAGGAAGAACACCAAAATACCAGGGACAGAATGAGAGATAGAAAGTATGTATTGCGCTTCATCATTTTAAAATTTGAGGTTTGTGCCTAGTAAGAAAACTCTTGGTGCGGGTACAGTGCCCCAGTCAATTCCTACAGCCAGATCGGAAGACACATCGTATCCCCTTGTATCATTTGTATTCGCCTGTATTTCCGGATCGAGCCCGGAGTATTTTGTGAATGTGAATAAGTTTTGTGCAGATATATATACCCGCCATGAGCTTATACTTTTGCTTTTCAATATTCCTTTCAGATCATATCCAAGGGTCACATTTCGTACACGCATGTAGGAACCATCTTCAAGAAATCGTGTGGATGATCGGCGATTCCTGTTCCGGTCATCAAGACTTACTCGTGGAATATCTGTATTGGTATGATTAGGTGTCCAGCGATCAAGGATTTTTTCATAGCTATTGAATCCGCGTAGTTGTGTTTCATATGCGAAATTGCCATAAAGAAAATACACATCATTTCCCTGCACGCCTTGCACTAAAACGGAGAGATCAAAATTTTTCCAATTCAGGCTTGCATTGAATCCATAAGTGAAATCAGGAAAAGGATTTCCGAGATGTGCACGGTCTTTATCATCGATGATATGATCCCCATTCAAGTCTGCAAATTTCACATCACCTGGTCGGGTATCATTACTTTGAAAAGCACTTGCATCAATTTCGGCTTGTGTTTGAAAAATGCCCTCCATTTTATACAGATAGAAAGATCCTAACGGAAAGCCGGGTTCAGTCCTGGTGAGAGGACCATCAGATAATCCGAATCCGCCGAGTAAAGGCTCCGTACCTGCGATGGAGATTACATTATTGCTTACAGTAGAAATATTTGCACCAACTTCATATGTAAGTGCGGAACCTGATTTGCGAAAATTAAGGGCAAGCTCAAAACCTTTATTTTCTACTTTTCCGGCATTGACATAAGGAGGACTGAATGCGCCGGCAGTTTGTGGAAGAGGGACACGAACAAGAATATCATCTGTCTTCTTATCATAGTAGTCAGCAGCTAGTGAGATCCTGTCACCCAGGAAACTAAGTTCAAGACCGACATCTGTCTGTGTGGTTGTTTCCCATTTTATCTTATCATTTCCAGTCTCGACGACTTGTGATCCTGTAGCGATCTGATCCCCAAACGGATAAACAATTATTCCTGTCTGTACAAGAGAGCTGAATGGATAAATCCCGATTTCCTGGTTTCCTAATTGGCCCCAACTTGCCCTGAGTTTAGCATGAGAAATAAAATCTAAGGTTTTGAAAAATGATTCATCAGAAATATTCCAGGCCACGGATACAGCAGGGAATACACCATACTTATTGCCTTTACCAAAACGTGATGATCCGTCACGTCGAAGAGATGCATTGAAAACGTAACGGTTTTTATAATTATAACCTAATTGTCCAAAATAGGAGAGAAGCCCCCATTCTGTGGCTACACCTGATGCACTGATATCACCGAAGGCCTGGTTGACACTATTGTCAATAAACCATAGGTTCTGATTTGTAGTCATAAAATTTCTTGCAGAAGCGCCGAGATAATCAGTCCGGTTGGCAATGGCTTCCATACCAAGAAGGAGACTAATGTTATGTTGTTTTTCAGCGCCTAATGAAGTAGTATAGTCTAGCGTATTGTTCCATACAAGATTTCGGTCTGTTACATTTCCTCTGCTGAGTGATGTGGGATCATAGATGGCAGCTGAAAGTCTTTCTTTAAAAATGGTTTCATTTTGCATCAGCAGATCCATACCCAGATTGGTTCTGAATTTGAGATTGTTGAGTATGTTATATTCGGCGAATACATTTCCAAAAACCCTGTACCGTTTAATATTCCAATGAGTGGAATTGATGAATACGATAGGATTAGCATTGCCATCACCATAGAGCATCGGATCTCCAAGCAAAGCTGAAGTATTATTCCAGTTTCCATTTTTGTCTTTTGATGGAAAAACAGGAGCGGCTATCAATGCATAGCGTATACCGCTCAATTCATTGCCGGGACCGGCGCCATCACCTGAACTACCTATTACATCCCGATCTGCAAAAGAGAGTGAAATGTTATTGCCCACTTTAAAACGACCTTTCCCAATATCACCATTGAAGCGAAGTAAATATTTATCAAAACCTTGTCCTTTGAAGACACCTTCCTGGTTAGAATATTCACCAAGGATATAAAAACTGCCATTATCACTACCACCTGAAGCCGATAGTGAATGTCTTTGCATCGGAGCGACGCGGAATACATCATTGAGCCAGTTATTATCAGGCAATGTATCAAGTATCGCGGGATTATATAATTCGAGTTGATGAGGAACATCACGTAGCTCATTTGAATTTGTGATCGCTTCATTTCTGATCATGAGATAGTCTGAAGCATTCAATAATTTGGGAAGCCGGTTTGCCTCCTGAATTCCATAATAGGAATCAAAGCTGAAAACCGGCGCTCCCTTCTTGCCTTTTTTGGTAGTGATGAGGATAACACCATTTGCTGAGCGAGCTCCATAGATTGAGGCTGATGCACCATCTTTGAGTACTTCGATGGATTCAATATCAGAGATCGCAAACATGTTGATGTTACCCGTAGTGGGTATGCCGTCGATAATATATAATGGATTGTTATTGCCCAATGTGCCTGCGCCCCGGATCCGCACAGCTATATCATCACCAGGAGCACCGGTAGCTTGCGTGACCTGAATACCAGCCACTTGTCCCTGCAGAGCCTGGTCCAAACCGGTCAGCGGTAGATGTTCGATATTTTTTGCCTTAACCGAGGAGATTGAACTCGAGACATTGCTCTTGATTTCTTTTTTATACCCCACGACGATGACATCTTCAAGCACTTTCTTATCTGTCTGGAGCGTGACATTGATTTGTGTCTGACCATTGACAGGGAATGATTGGGTGACAAAGCCGATAAAACTGAATTCGAGGGTGGCATCGGCTGGTGCCTGTATCCTATATGCGCCATTATAATCTGATGAAGCACCCAAAGTGGTTCCTTTGATTACAACATTGACACCGATCATTGGCTGTTGATCCTCTCCCGAGGTTACAATCCCTGATACGGTTAGGTCCTGACCATAGATGATTACTGACAGGAAGGTCAATAACAGGGTCACGGATAACTTCATCTTATTCAGAATAGTGGTCGTCATGTAAACAAATTTTTTAAAGCTTTCCAACTATGTAAAGAGGGATCGCATCACCAGATGATACTACATAGGATTGGCTGGTCTAATCTACGACGAAGGAAATCAGAAAATCTGTACTTTAAGTGAAAAGAATGATACTTTTATGAATATCTGATTATGCACAATTTAAACCTGCTTAATATTATGAAGGTATATCAGGAGATAACACCGGTGACCGGTGCTGACATATTTGTGATCCTGGACTCAGTGAACAAAGGTTTTGAGTACCCGATTCACAATCATGCTGAATTTGAATTGACTTTAGTGATGGGGAGTGCGGGCACACGGATCGTGGGAGATTCGGTACTCCATTATGCAGATGAAGATCTTGTTCTGATCGGCCCTTATTTATTCCACAAATGGGATGATGCGGAAAGGAAAGGAAATAAGGACAATCCGTGCCGTGTAGTGACTATCCAGTTTGATATGCATTTGTTTGATAAATATTTTTTATCAAAAAAACCATTTGCACTCATTCAGGCATTGCTGAAGACGTCTGGCAGAGGCATCCGATTTTTTGGAAAGACAAGAGAAGATGCAAAAAACAGAATTGAGAAGCTTACAGGTTTATCAGGACTTGAAAGTGTAACTGAATTTTTATTGCTCCTTGACCTGCTATCCAAATCATCTGAATCAGAATTTCTGGCCAATACCGGATTCAATGTCAACCTGGTGCAGAGCAATAGTAAAAGATTGAATGCTGCTTATCAATATATCATCGCTCATTTCCAGGAATGCACACTGAAAATGTCTAACGTGGCTGCAGAAGTTAATCTTGGTGATTCAGCATTCAGCCATTTTTTTAAAAAGGCTACGAATCGAAGTTTCTCCGATTATTTAATAGCCATGCGAATTGAATATGCCTGTAAATTATTGCTTGAATCGGATGAACAGATCAGCCGAATTGCTTTTTTATCAGGATTTAATAACATCGCCAATTTCAATCGTATGTTTAAAAAAGCGCATCATGCTACACCGATCCGCTTTCGGAAAATATATCAGGAGAAAAGCAAATTCGACTGGAACAGACAGATCACACCCGGCCAGTTTATTCCTGCCGGTGTCAATGGAAAAAACGGAGACAAACCACTTGAATATAGTACGCGATATGTGAGATCATGACAGGATATCAGAGGACACAATCATTCGGAAATGCGGATTAAAAGATTTCTATTTTTTATTTGTACCATTCTCCTTACACTTTCCTGTCACAAACGTCAGAAGGGCCAGGAAGGCCTTGT
>JBDUAU010000674.1:0-3248 GCA_040004485.1 Saprospiraceae bacterium | reverse complement strand
AGCATCAGGTGCTCCTGCAGTCGCAATCGCAGAGAAAGCCCGGATCATCCCGAATACAGTACCTAAAAGTCCCATCAACGTAGCTACAGATGAAATGGTAGCCAGGATCACAAGATTTTTCTCCAGCATCGGAAGCTCAAGAGAAGTAGCTTCTTCTATTTCTTTTTGAATAGCAAGTACCTTTTGATCTGTTTCCAGACCTGGGATAGACTCCATTGCCTGATATTTTCTCAAGCCTTCGCGGATCACATTTGCCACTGACCCTTTTTGTTTATCACATTCGCCAATAGCACCATTGACATCATTACGATCCAGGAAGCCTTTGATTCTCCTTACAAAATTGGGAATCGAACCTTTTCCACTGGCTACTCTGATCGTCATATACCGCTCCACAATGACAGCGAGAACGATCATCATCAATCCCATAAGAACAGGAACCAGATAACCACCTTTGAACATCATACCGAGATAATTACCCGGAATAGGGTGACCTTTTGGATTGCCATCTTCAAAATTGGATGGATTACCCAAAATTGTATAGAATACAATGAAACCAATGATAATAGCCACAGGAATTAAAACAGAGGCAAAAAGAGTACTGAAAGAACCACTTGAAGCAGCTTTTTCAGGCTTGACAGTAGGATTGCTCATAAAGATTGATTTAATGTTTGATTTGATGCATTTTAGAGATCGAAAACCTGCACTTCCGTCGATACGGAAGAGACCAAGGGTGCAAAAATATTTTTATTTTTTAATTACTGCCAATGTAATACATAAATTTTGGAACAAGCCTTTGAAGCAAAATTTATGATATGGATTGGAACAAGTTGATATATTATAAAAGGACTACATATTGGGCTTTGAGAACCAAACCAATAGAATATTAATAGCCCGAATCGCCATCGATATACTGATTCATAGTTCGGCAATATACCAGACAATTATTTTACATGCCTCCCTGTAATCTGCATTTTCATGCATTTTATGGTTCCTAATCCAGGAAATGGTGTCCCCAAAAAAGATTCTCTTTCATAAACGTTCACAATTTGTAAACATCATTCAACAGGCCACAATAAATGTTCTTCATATGCAGTATAGTACTTTTGTCTATATATGATACGTGCATATTCCGGAGGATCATCACGGGTTATGTATATAAGATGAAAATTACAGGACAATTTCACACATTATTATTCTGATCTAATGTTTCGTTTTCAACATCCTGAATTCTTTTGGTTGGGAATACTTCCTGTACTGATTATCGCAGGTTTTTTTCTCAGGACATGGTTCAGAAAGAAAAGCTGGTCCAAGTGGGGAAGCGTGCTTTCCAATGACAAGGTTTTCGGTAAATCGAAAAATAAGCCCTCCTTCCTTTGGTTTGGTGGATTTGCAGTCATTTTACTCAGTATCGCTGTCGTCAATCCGCAATGGGGCTATAAAACAGAATCGGTCGAAAATAAAACAGCTGACATCTATTTGTGCCTTGATATTTCCAATAGCATGCTTGCTGAAGACGTTGCACCTGACAGGCTGGAAAGGGCTCGAAGATTTGCATTGGATTTATCATCTGCATTTAAAACTGATCGTATTGGCCTGATTGTATTCGCCGGCAATGCTTATATCCAAAGCCCATTGACTTCTGACTGGCATGCTATTGAACTATATCTCAACGCAGCTCATCCCGACCAGGCAGGCACTCAAGGCACAGCGATAGGTGAAGCAATTCGCCTCGTCACAAAATCAGCTAATAATGAAGAACAGCCCGATGAAGGAGCTATCATCATCATCACTGATGGCGAAGACCATGATAGCGATGCTCCTCTGGCTATCCAGGAATCAGTGGCTAAAGGCTGGTCAACTTATGTCGTAGGCGTTGGCACCGAAGAAGGAGGCACTATACCGATCATGATCAATGGCAATAAGGATGTGAAACGTGATGAGACAGGTCAACCTGTAAAAACTAAACTCAACAGACAACTCATGTCCGATCTGGCCAGCAATGGAAATGGCAAGTATTATGATCTGAATGATATCCCCACGATCATCAATGATCTGAAATCCGAATTGACAAAACTTGAACGTGGCCATCTTGAGAAGAGATCTTTCTCTGATCATAAAAGCTACTTCCAATGGTTTCTGCTGCCTGCTCTTTTATTGATTCTAATCTATACATCCGTTAACTACAAATACGAAGTCATCTGATGTACACAAAACGATTTTATTTTCTTCAGGGCATCTTTCTGATTCTTTTCTCTGCGAATGGATTAAGCCAGCCTGAATATCCATTGTATCGCAAGGCAGATAAGCAATTCGACCTGGGTCAATTTCAGGACGCAGAAACCGCATACCGGAAAGCAGAAGAAATCAAACCCAAACCAGAAACATCCTATAATCTCGGCAACTCCGTCTATGCGCAAAACAGGATGCCCGAGGCAGTAACTCAATATCAAAAGGCGATTGAAAGTTCGAAGGACCCAATACTTAAATCCAATGCCTATTACAATATGGGCAATGCACATTTTCAAAACAAAGAATATGATGAAGCCATTAAAAATTATAAGGAATCTTTGAAACTCATGCCTACGGATGAGGATGCAAAAAAAAACCTGATGCTGGCTATGCGTCAATTGCAGCAGCAACAACAGCAACAGAAGGATCAGCAAAATAAGGACAACAATAAAAACAACAATAAAGACCAGCAAAACCAGGATCAACAACAACAGCAACAACAACAATCTGATAAGGATAAAAAAGATCAGCAGCAACAGGAATCTCAAAATCAATCCCAACAGGATCAACAAAAGCAACAATCAAAGGAGGATGTCAGCAAGGAAGAAGCAAAAGAAATACTGAAAGCGGTAGAACGTGAAGATCAGCGTGTACAGGATAAACTCAAAAAAGTACGGGGTAGTAAAGCTCCTCCAGTGAAAGACTGGTAAGGTATCGAGTAACGAGTAACGAGTAACGAATAACTGAGTAACTGAGTAACGAATAACGGGTAACGAGTTACAAATAACGAGTTACGAATAACGTGTAACGAATAACGGGTATCGAATATCCCAACGATTGAGGATGATTACCGATTAAAATAGAAAGCTAATTTGCGTAAATTATTTTTGAAATAATTCTGCGTCATCTGCGGTGAAAAAAAATAACGAATAACGAATAACGAATAACGAGTAACGAATAACGAGTATCGAATATCCCAACGATTGAGGATGATTACCGATTAAAATAGAAAGCTAATT
>JBDUAU010000421.1:0-3254 GCA_040004485.1 Saprospiraceae bacterium | reverse complement strand
GCTGAACGGTGTAGGTTCATTGAGACGTTGAAATTGCCTTTTTCAACATCTGGTTGATCATTAAATAAGACCAGAAATTCAGGGCCAAGGCTCCATTCGAGCGTAGCCTGATCTGCTTTAAGGGTTGGTACCGGTATCCGGAAAGGTGCCAATGCATCCATCTCCCAAAGAACTTTTTTATTAAAATGGAGCGCAAAGATAGGGAAACAATTTCAGATTTTTGATTTTTGATTTTTGATGGTTGAGCTGTCGCACATGGTTACGTGTAGGGGTCGAAGCATTGGATTTTAGATTGTGGATTGACGATTATATGCCTCCATTTGCCCCTAAATCCCCTAAAGGGACTTTCGATCCCGATCTCATGAGGTAAGGAACTGATAATTAGTATTTTATAGTTGAAAAAATGACACTTATGAATAAGTCATCTCTTACCTCATCTTTGGACGACGGCGTTTGCCACCGGGTTGCATGGCCTGACCGGATCTCAGGTGAACGGCGTTTCCGCTTTGACTGAGGGCCTTGTCGAATTGTTTGATCTGGTCTTTGAGCATGCCTTCAGAGACATTAAATTTTTTGATTTGATGGAAATAGGCTTTTGCCTGAGGCCATTTGCCTTGGTTGGCTTTAATATTGGCGAGTTGGAGGTAGACAAGAGCACGTTCGTTGTCAGAGGGGAGTTTTAAATCTTTGGCTTTTTCAAAATAGCCTTCAGCTTCATCGGGGCGATTGAGATTGGCGGCGATACTGCCTTTCATGATAAAGTAGAAGGCGCGATTTGTGACATAGAGCCAATTAGGGTTGAGCGTCCATTTCAGCCGTTCTTCAGCTTCAACGAATTTGACTTTTTCCAATAATTGAGCTGCGGATTGAACAGTACCGAGGAGGATATATGAAACGAGGAATCCAATCCCGACCAGAATAAATGGAAAGCCGTACCAGAATCCTGCTGAAAAAACTAATGCAAGGCCTCCAAAAATGCCAATAAAAATGGCTGCAATTTTAAGTTTCAGGTTGATTGTAAACATGGGGCGAAGGTAGGAAAAAAGCAGAGGGCATAGAGTGAACACAGCGTAGATGAGATAGAGAATTGGCCGCGAGCATTGAGGATAGAGCAGAGGACAAATTGTGCTATTTGATAAGAAATATCTCCGGTTTTAAATTATTAGGTCAGTAAGTTAGGACAGTGTGGCACACTTAGGTGTGCCACACCTAAGTGTGCCACACTGTCCTAACGGGTTGATTTCCAGCACTCCCGGCTACTTATGCACATACTCGTGTGAATAACTTTTTTTGACAAAAGTCTTATCAACTGACACCTGGAGATATGTTAAATCCATTAAGTTAAATCATTAATGCACCGGGAAGCATCAATTAACGATTTCATAATACCGCTCAGATGATAAAGCAGGTTTATTTGGGGTAATAGTGTATTTCAGGGTGGTGGGCGGAATTTTATTATTTCAATCGCCCTTTTAGGCATGAATTCAATACATCCAACCGTCCACCACCATTTCTAAAATTGGATTCGAGACCAGATATCAGTCGTCCATCGATGGGTGTAATAATCCAGACTATAGGACCCAGTCAATGGATCTTTTGCCTTATACACTTCACTTTCCATATCTAATAGGTGATGAATGTTTCTGTCTATACGTTTGTAATAATCCGGTATGGGTCTATTTCTATCAACAAAGTGATGAATGCAAATAGCATGTGAACCTGTTAGCGAAGCAGCGAGAACCGAAGTTGAAGAGCGTATGAGATATTTATCCGGATCGGTCATGTTATCCGGTAGGATATGACACTCCAGATAAGATGAGGTGGAAATATTTTTCGGATTTGTAGTCAGGTTCCATAAATTATTCCAGACCAGGTGCAAAACACGTGTCTGAATAATTTGCTTCAGATATTGTGTATCGGGTGTCAATTTCAAAATGCAATTTTCCAAAAAATCCAACCGGTTAAATCCCTGCGAAGTCCAGTAGGTAAGATCATTGATGATTAACTGGAAAATATCGGCAGTTTGTTTTGTCCATTCACCTGTTGAAGGGATTTCATATATGAAGCGATATGATTTCGCATTCTCATCAATAGATCCCTGCAATGCTTCCAAAAAAACAGACGATGATTGACCTTTATTCTTTCGATTCAGCCGCATCAATGCGCTTCGTGGAATGATCTCCCGTACAGCGTGAATGATTTCCGGAGATTCCTGATGCAGAGACACGGCTATTTCAATCACGTCAGAAAGTACACCATCAAGCCATAGTCGGAAAGGCATTTTTTTATCAGCATCAACATACAGGACGAGGTATTCGACTCCATAATTAAGTGTGTCAAGTATTCTCTTGTTGATGGTTTTGGCATCATCGACGGATGTATCAATCCATTCCATAATCCGGGGCGCCTGTACAAATAACCGGTCAGGTAATCGTATTGATTGCTGTCTGTCATCTGCATGTTGAGTGGGCATCATGATCTCGCCCGGCCACCATTCAGTCAGAATGGAATCAATGACCCTGGGCTGCAGATCTGCTTCAATCTGCTTGAGCCAGTTGGCTTTCGAAATAGGATCAAATGTGTAGTTCCAGTCGGACATCTTGTTTACAATGATAAACAAATAAAATATAGTCAAATTGGCAAAGGTCTTTGCTGCTCCCATGACCTGTGACCAATGACACTTTCAGTATCTTTATAGTATGTCAGAAATGAAGAGGCCTATCTATCTCGATTATCATTCAACCACACCTGTAGATCCTCTTGTATTGGATGCGATGTTGCCTTATTTCACAGAATATTTTGGAAATCCGGCAAGCCGGTCACATCCGTATGGATGGCAGGCCAGTGAAGCTGTTGAAATCGCAAGAAATCAGGTCTCAGATTTATTAAATGTTACTCCACATGATCTTTTTTTTACTTCAGGGTCAACAGAAGGATTAAACATGGCCATTAAGGGTCTGGCCGAATCGCTGAATTATAAAGGAAAACACATCATTTCCATTTCAACAGAACATCATGCAGTTCTGGATCCTTTGCTTTGGCTGGAAAGCAAAGGATATGAAATCACGTTATTGTCAGTTGATGTAAATGGAATGCTTGATTATGATCAATTGAAATCATGTATCCGGAATGATACAATTATGATGATCGTGATGTGGGCAAATAATGAAACAGGCGTAATTCATGATATGAAATCAATCGGTACTTTATGTCGTGATAAAGGAGTCGCTTTTGTATGCGATGGCACGCAGGCC
>JBDUAU010000445.1:0-3268 GCA_040004485.1 Saprospiraceae bacterium | reverse complement strand
AAACGATACAACTCATTTGACAGATTCCGAACTAGAGGATATTTACCGGAAGCTTCGTGAGATGTGAGATGTGAGGAATATTAAAAAAGTAATTTGCGTTTAATAATAATTTAAAATGAATTAATGCATTAAATGATTTTCAAATATCTTATATTATTCTCAACACTTCAATTCCCGTTGCTTTCCTTTGGGCAATGCGATCGTGCTTCTGATTCTTTAGCACTTATATCTCTATACAATGCAACTAATGGATCTGATTGGTTTAATGTATGGAATCTCGACCAGCCTATGTCTTCATGGCATGGTATCATGCTTACTATTGAAGGGTGTGTCCAATGCATTGATCTCGATGGGGTAACAGATTGTGATGGAAACATTAATAATACAGGGAATAATCTTATCGGTCAAATCCCTGATTCCATTGGAAACCTAAGCATGGTAGAAAGTATTTCCTTTGGTAACAATTTTCTGACCGGACCAATTCCATCGTCGTTCGGTCAATTACAAAAATTACAAATATTAATACTTCGTTCTAATAGTCTTACCGGAAGCATTCCTCTTGAATTAGGAAATTTACATGATTTGGATATTTTAAATCTTTCTTATAATAACATTAGCGGAGAAATACCCGTCGAAATAGGACTTTTAAACAAGCTCAACTATTTATTCCTTTTTGACAATGATCTTTCCGGGCCAATTCCTTCTACATTCTCAGGACTTAGTGGTCTTTTCGCTTTTGGGGCAGCAGGTAACCGTTTGACAGGTGAAATCCCGGCATTTCTGGGAGAAATGCAATTGCACAGGATTGACTTACACGATAATGAATTCATTGGATGTTTCCCTGAAGAACTGCGGTCTCTTTGCGATGATGATGTTAATTTCTCAGGCAACATAGCATTACCCTGGCAGGGTGATTTCGATCAGTTCTGTAGCTCAACTACACAGATTGGTGCTCCCTGTGAAGATGGTTTTCCTTACACCATCAATTCCATAAATGCCAATTGTGATTGCATAGGCACATTCACTTCCCTGTCAGAAACGGCAGAAACAATAATTAAAATTTACCCTAATCCGGCAATACATGATTTACAGATAGGGGATGAAAATAATAATGATAAGTTGTATTGTACAATCTCATCAATGGAAGGCCACCATATAAATACTTTCGAAACAAATCATTTTGATGTATCAAATTTATCTTCCGGCATATACCTACTGGAAATACAAAACAAAAAATCAGGCAAACGAAACATAATCAGGTTTATTAAACAGTAATTTGCCTTATCAAAACACTCTCTATTGACAACTCACATTTCACTCTTTACACTCATACCTCACGACTGACGACTGACGGCTCACGATTTTCGGATTTGTAAGATTTCAAACTATAATTAATACAATCATTAACTTCACAGCATGATAAAACGACCTTTCAACCTGCAGGCCTGGATCGATGAACATCGCCATGAGCTCAAACCTCCCGTGGGCAATCGAAATCTGTATCATGATGCCGGCGATTATATCGTCATGGTTGTGGCCGGTCCTAATGCCCGCAAAGACTATCACTTCAATGAGACTGAAGAATTATACTATCAGCTCGAAGGTGACATCAACGTCCGCATCCAGGAGGATGGAAAAGCTGTTGATATTCCGATCAAACAGGGAGAAATGTTTTTACTTCCCGCACGGACTCCACATAGTCCTTCCCGATCGCCGGGCTCCATCGGTCTTGTCATCGAACTGAAAAGACAAAATAATGAAGATGATGGCCTCATGTGGTTCTGTGACAATTGCAATACAAAACTTCACGAATCGTTTTTTCATCTGACGAATATTGAAAAAGATTTTCTTCCCCGTTTTAAGGAATTTTATAATTCAGAGGAAAAACGAACATGTCCTAATTGCGGTCATGTGATGGAATCAGATACCAGATTTACAGATTAATCTCCTTTTGCCCCTAAATCCCCTGAAAAAGGGGACTTAAAGTGCTCCATTTTAAACAATGATTCACGTCTCACGCTTCACGCTTCACGAGCAATGAATAATCACAAATGAAGAAAACTTTTTTTGCTTCTGATTTTCATCTTGGGACTGATGGTGTGACCAAAAGTGTGGATCGAGAACGACTGATCGTGAAATGGCTTGAAGAATCTGCGCCCGATATGAAGGCACTTTATCTTGTAGGAGATATTTGGGATTATTGGTTTGAATATGGTGAAGTAATACCAAAAGGATATTCACGTTTATTAGGTTGCCTGCGAAAACTCAGAGATGCAGATATTCCTGTCTACTATTTTACAGGAAATCATGACATGTGGATGTTCAGATATCTCACTGATGAATTTGACATACCGATTTTCAGAGAACCTGTGATCCATGATATTGACGGAAAAAAATTTTATATCGGCCATGGGGATGGCCTCGGACCGGGAGATCATGGATACAAATTCATTAAAAAAGTATTTGCACACTCCGCCAGCCGATGGTTGTTTTCGCGCATTCATCCTAATACCGGACTTCGCATCATGAAGTTCTGGTCAGGTACAAGCCGACAACACACCCAGGGTGATGAATTATTCCTTGGCCCTGAAAAGGAATGGCTGATCCATCATGCCCTGGATGTACTTGCTCATCAGGACATCGATTATTTTGTATTTGGGCATCGTCACCTGCCTATCGATTATGACCTGGGGGTAAAAGGAGCCAGGTATATAAATCTTGGCGACTGGTTGTCTTACAATTCGTATGCGGTCTTTGATGGAGATCAATTGACGTTAGCATATTATAAACAGGTTTAGAAATATCTTCTCTGGTGGAATATTTATCTTTGCGGCTTCGTTTGTAGACCACTATTGAATCATTTAATCCTATCCACATGACATTTTCAAGCAGATATACCTTCCTTTTTTTCTTTTTACTATGCATGATGCATTTTTCACTCTCCGCGCAGACGCCAATGGCAGAAGCTATGAGATCAGCAGATATCATGCCTTCATTGCCAGGGTGCGAACCAAAAATGATCGACCCATGCTCACAATCCAAGCTCGAGGAATTCATTGCACAAAACATCCATATCCCCGAAGCTGCTAAAACACAGGGAGCAGGTGGATTGGTCATGGTTGAATTTGTAATCGAAAAAAACGGCAAGATCGGAGAAGTCAATACACTACATGATCCCGGTTTTGGATTAGGAGGTGAAGCCATCAGAGTGATCAAGTTGATGAATGAAAAAAAGATGATCTGGTCACCTGCCAGGGAGAAAGGAAAA
>JBDUAU010000525.1:0-3276 GCA_040004485.1 Saprospiraceae bacterium | reverse complement strand
GTCTTTTGAATAAGTTTAGGTTTATTTTCCGGATAGCCTGTCATCGAATATAGTATGCTTTGTGTACAATGCACCAGGTTTTGATACAGCGTCCAGTCATTGTCAATTTTTAAATCTGCAGCCTTGGATATTTTATCAAGTTCGGCCATGCCCTCATCCAGATTCTTAAATGTTAAAAGCCGTTTAGCATTATTGTGGTCAGCAAAATGATGTTTGAAGAGCCATATTCCGGCCAGTGGTGCGGCCACAAGTGGTATTACCAGTTTGAAAATATCCTTCTCGTCCATTCGGGTACACTGATTTAAGATCGATTCAGGGACAAAGTCTGCGTTCAGAGACGATAGCGGTGAATAAAAAATGAAAAATGATTTCAGTCCAAAGATCGTGTTAATTCGCAATCCATTCAGCAGAAATAAAAAATCACAAAGCTGAAATTATCACTACCATCTCTCCCTTTACTTTTTCCGGATGACCGTCAAATTCATTTATTAATCCTGAAGCTGTACCGAAATGATATTGCTCATGAATTTTTGATATTTCTCTTACCACACAAACTTTTCGTTCATCCCCGATATATTCAAGGATTTCTTCCAGGCATTTGACGAGCCGATAAGGTGATTCATATAGAACGATGGTGTTCGTTAGAGTTGAAAGATGTTTCCATCGTGTAGTGCGGCCTTTTTTATGCGGAAGAAATCCTTCAAAATAAAAACGATCGCAGGGAAATCCTGAACCTACCAGTGCAGGAACAAAAGCAGTAGGCCCGGGTAATACTACGATCTCTTCGTCAGCTTCTCTGCAGGCTCGTACAAGTAGAAATCCAGGATCAGAGATGCCAGGTGTGCCAGCATCCGATACTAAAGCCAATGTTTTACCTTCCCTGAGTAAATCTATAATAGCAGATGTAGCCTGGTGCTCATTGAATGCATGATAAGATCGAAGCGGAGTGGTGATATTGTACCTGTCAAGTAACCGTCGTGATGTACGCGTATCTTCAGCCAGGATGATGTCTGCTGTGGACAAGATTTCAATAGCACGGTGTGTAATGTCACCCAGGTTGCCAATAGGTGTGGGGACAATGTAAAGCACGCTTAAGCCGGCTTAATTTCAAATGAATAACTCTCCATGATCATATTGGCAAGGAATTTTTTACATGCCTGATCAATCGTTTCTCTTGCAGTGGCTTCATCTTTGGCATCAATCACAATTTCCATATGCTTCCCGATCCGTACATCTTCTACACCCAAAAAGCCAGCATGATCCATATTGCGGGCAACGGTTTTGCCCTGCGGATCAAGTAATTCTTTCAGGGGCATGACATTGATTTCTGCTTTAAATTTCATATAGCAAATGTAAAAATCTTAAAGAGTTCGGACCGTTTTTATCGATTCATTTGGTCTTAATATATGTCATTGAGAAACCTAGTTCTCTCTCACTCCTCTCACTCCTCGGTTGGTGAGCTGTAGCACAAGGATGAGTAAAGCAGGTCGAACCACACTCCTCAATACCACTTCAATACGAGATTCAGCAAACCTATCGTCACATAGGCCACAATAGCCAAAGGAATACTGATCGGGCCTAAAAAGATAAATCCAACAATAGCTAAAAGAACAAGCAACACTGCCGTGATAATACCTGGTTTAGGAGATTTAAGACCGGGTAACTTGAGTGGAATCTGATAGGAGACCATCAGAAACACCGGAATCAGAACGCCCATCCAAGGAGCATCAGCCATGCCCAGACCGTAATCACGTCGAACGAACTGAGCCCAAAGCCATCCGGTCACCATTATACCACCGGCCGGTGTGGCAAGACCCCAGAAAAATTCACGGGGTCTCGTATCCAGATTAAATCTCGCCAGCCTCAAACCCGCTGATGTGGCGACTAAGGCAGCAAATACAAAAATCAAGACCGGATATGGGTAGTCATGAGCATACATAAGATAAGCTGCAAAGATCATAATGGAAGGCAGTGCGCCAAAAGAAATCACATCTGCCAGCGAATCCAGCTGAATACCTAACTCAGAATTAACGCCGAGCTTTCGTGCTAGAGCGCCATCGAGGACATCCGCAAGCAGACATACTCCTACCAGGATTAACGTCTCAGGAATAAGCCCGTAGATAAGGAAGATGATCGCCAGCGTCCCGAGGGTCAGATTTAAGAGCGTTAAGGCATTGGGGAGATGATTGAGCAGCTTCATTATTTCAAAGTTAAGAATATCAGGCGAGGACTCGAAAATGGTCAGGAAAAGTGACAAAAATGTGTACCACTATTCCACTTGTAACTATCTGTAATATCAGGCAGTTAGGACATCGTGGCACGACTAGTCGTGCCACGATCATCATAGGACCTTCCGAGGCACCATGCTTTTGACTTCCTGACGACAATACCTTCCCCAACCTCATTCATCATACAAACCGTCTTCTTATTCGTTAAAGATCTGTTACAATTCATCTGTAATGATGGCTAGCGGACAACATGCCACGGCACATAATTGTTAATTTCGTATCTTAATATTGATCTAGACGTCACCTAAATGAGGATTTTTTACCTGGTTTTGTTATTTGTAGTTGCCGGCACTTCCCTTTTTGCCCAACCAGTAAATGATGAATGTACTACAGCTATTCATCTTCCAAACACCGACAATTGGTGCAGTGCACAGGCCGCTTTTACGAATATAAATGCAACACCATATTCAGGTACCATTCCTGCCAGCAATTGTTTTCTTCAATTAAAGAGTGAAGTTTGGTTCACCTTTATACCCCAGACACCGGCCCTTTATATCAAGGTATCCGGAGCAATAAATGGCCTCGGTACGCTGCAAAATCCGGCCATCGCTATTTTTGAGGGACCTTGCAATAATTTAAACGTAATTGGGTGTAATTCTGTAGCGACTATCACTAATCAGGTTGAACTTTCTCTTTCAGATCTTGTGATCGGAAGAGTATATTTCCTTCTTATTGATGGTCAAAATAATTCAACCGGTACATTTCAAATATGTCTTAATGGGTTTATTCCACCTCCCAATCCACAATCTGATTGTGAGAAAGCAGTTGTCTTGTGCGATAAATCACCATTTGTAATTGATACTATATTAGGCATTGGAGCTATGGATAAAGGAGTGGCGAATACTTGTATTATACAGGAATTGAGTTCAGCATGGTACAAATGGACGTGCGAGACATCCGGTACATTGACTTTTACACTTACCCCAAATAATTATCAACAAGGATTTCCTTCGGATGACATAGATTTTGTGATCTATGAGCTTCCCGG
>JBDUAU010000339.1:0-11042 GCA_040004485.1 Saprospiraceae bacterium | reverse complement strand
TTTCAAACAACTCGGCAGTGATGAAAATATTGCCATCATAAATGATAATATCGGGTATGTATTTATGAGAATGGATCAACTTGACACGAGCATGCATTATCTGCAATTGGCGAAGCAGGCATTTATTTTACTCAACAGTAAAGATGCACCTAGAATCGGTACTAATCTGTTGAATATTGGTAAGGTGTGGATGATGATGTCAGATACAAAAAAGAATAAAACTTATTTACGGAATGGATTGACGGAAATGCTCGCATCCAAAGCGATTGCGGAGCAGGAGAAAATCGCAAATTTAAAGATGGAATCTTACTACTATCTATCGCTCCTCTATGATCAGTTGGGTATTGAATCACAGGCTTTCGATTATCTCAAAAAATACAATAATCTCAGTGACTCCATACGGGGACTGGCACTCACCAGCCAGATAGCCGAAATGCAAACCAAGTATGAGACTGAGAAAAAAGAAAGTGAAATTACAAAGCTTAATGATGAGAAATTACTGGATGCAGAAAAAATAGCAAGGCAGAAAACATTCAATTATTCGCTGCTGGCCATTGCCGGTTTAATTATGATTTCGGGATTTTTGATTTTCAGAAACGTTCAGAAAAAACGAGCTGCAGAAAAACAAGTTGCCATTCTCGAAAAACAGAATGCAATTGAAAGCATGCGCAGCAAAATTGCCAGTGATGTGCATGATGAAATGGGCGCAAACCTTACCAGATTAGGATTAAATGCGCAGCAACTTTTATCCAGCGCTGTTATTCCTGAAATGGAAAAGCAGCTGGCAGAGAAAATGTCATTGCAATCCAAAGAAATTATCACCGGCATGCGCGAAATCATCTGGGCCAGCAACCCGGCAAACGATAATCTAAAAAGCATGCTGGGATTTATGCGCCAGTATATTGACCGCTTTTTTGACGGAACCAATATCCGGCCAGTTGTAAACTTTCCTCATGATATAGGTGAAATATCGCTTCACCCTGAAGTCCGTAGAAATTTATTTCTGATTTTAAAAGAATCATTGAACAATGCCGTAAAATATTCAGGCTCGAATAAAATTGACATTGATTTCAGCAACGAGAACGAAAACTTTAATTTGAATATTAAGGATTATGGCAAAGGCATGGATACTAAAACCAAAGATGACTTCAGCCATGGATTGCACAATATGCAAATGCGAGCCGAACAAATAAAATCTCTTTTCAAACTAACTACAGCCCCCGGTATGGGCGTACAAATTGCCATAGAGGGTAAGCTCTACTAATTTTCCCAACCATTACTTAGCTGGTTTTTATTTATCCACAAATGTGGGGTGTGATACTCCACAAAAGTGGATTGCACGCGCCTTGTATGCCAGCATACTTTTACCTCCGTAAAAAATATCTTCTTAATCCTTTAAAACAAAAAAAATGAAAAACCTGACATTTCTTATGCTCACATTACTGTTCATGGCTGCTTGTCAACAATCGTCGGATGAATTGGTATCACTTGATACCTCATCTCAAATCACCCAACGTTCGCAACAAACCCGTGTTTTCAAAGCAAATATATCTGGTACCCTTGATGCCAGTTCAGCTCCCACAGCCTGTACGGGCGATTTACCAGGCCTGGCCCTTACGGGATATTCCTTATCCGGCAATGCCAACCACCTCGGCATTTTGAACAAAGATCTCAGTGTGCTTCATCATGATGCTTGCGACTTGAGCTTTGCGACTATGTTGCTTACGACAAGTGTTAGCGGACAATTGGCAGCTGCCAACGGTGATTTGGTTTATTATACCGGGAATGATGTGATTAATGTCTTCAATTTGCTTACAGGATCCGGAACTACCGGAACGATCACGGGTACGTGGACTATCACGGGAGGCACAGGGAGATTTGATGGAGCATCCGGTTCCTTCACAATCAATGGTCTCGTTGATTTTACAACATTGAACTTAAGCGTAGAAGCAAATGGTACGATCACCTATTAAGGGCCGTCCTGCTTCTCTTTCCACATCCATTCAATCCCAATTCATTCATGTTTAACATTTAAAACAAATACAAAATGAAAACAATTAAAATAATGATCATGTTACTTTCACTGAGTGGAATGTATCAATTTGCATATGCACAACCAAATTGCCATGGCGATAACGTTCTCATGTCTAAAGGGATCAAAGGATCTGGATGTGGTGGTTGTAAACAGAAATGCGTACCTACGAGCGAAGTTCAGACGTATCTGGCTGCTGGTTGGTATTATGGTGAATGCTTCAAGTGCAATAACAACTGGGTGCGTACAGATGAAGCAAAAAGGATTAAAGAAACAAGGCTAACCGAGGTTTATCCCAATTCAGTTCAAGGTTCTGTTACCATTGCTTTTAATCTTGTCCAGGAAAGTGATGTGACTATCAAAATTTCGGATATGACAGGTCGGTATGTAGCCACTGTGACAAATGAATCTTTTGCAAACGATGACAATGAGTTGATCTGGGATGACAGCGGGTTAAAATCAGGCGTCTATTTCCTGACCATGGAAGCAGGCCCTTACAGTGAAACGAAAAAAATATCGGTCATGAATTGATCTTGGCTGAATACAATTTTTAATGACTTCGAAGTTGGCATAAGGGCCACTTCGAAGCTTTTTTTTTGCCTGTTTACTAAGTTGACAATAAAAAATTCCCCAGGTTTATACTTGGGGATTTTGATGTATCGGGGATTTTACATTACTTATTAATCACCACCTGATGTACGATTTGGCGACCATTTGAAATTACCTTCACAGCATAAATGCCGTTTTCTTCCTGGTCTAAGTTAATGGTCTCTTTTCTCTCGTTATAACCCTGGGTGTAAACGACTCTTCCAATAGCATCTATAATTTCTATTTTTGCAGGTAAACCATGTTCAATAGTAAACTGACCGTTATTAGGGTTTGGATAAAGTATAACACCTAATTCCTCTGCTAATGAAATTGGAGAAATTCCTGTAATCGTGTCATTCTTAAAATATAAATAATTTCCATAATAATCTACAGACATAATATCAAAATCACCATCGCCATCTAAATCTGCAAATGTTGTAAAGATAAATTCCCCAGTGCTTACCAGCCCAAAAGGATCAGTTTGCGGAGAAGCATACGAAGGAGCAGTAGCAGTTCCGGTATTCATAAAATACAAAAAAACTCCATAATACCCCCCTGTAGACATAATATCAAAATCGCCATCGCCATCTAAATCTACAAATTCGGGATCGTTAAAGTCCCCAGGGACTGCCTCAAGTTCAAATGGATTAATTACCGGGGCAGCAAAAGCAGGAGTAGCAGCAGAACCCGTATTTTTAAAATATAAAATATTTCCAGATAAAAACTCCCCTGACATCATATCTAAATCACCATCACCATCTAAATCTGCAAAATCGGGGGCGTTAATAAATTCGATGCTTTCTAGTCCAAAAGGATTGGAAAGTGGAGAAGTAAAAGCCGGTGTAGAAACAATTCCTGTATTTTCAAAATATAAAAAGTCTCCGGAGGTATCTACAGCCATAATATCAAAATCACCATCGTCATCTAAATCTGCGAATGTTGTAATGTTAAGGTATCCAGTGCTTACGAGTCCAAAAGGATTGGATAGCGGAGTGGCAAAAGCCGGAGTAGAAACAGTTCCTGTATTCTCAAAATATAAAAAATCTCCATACCCCACTACAGACGACATCATATCTAAATCGCCATCCCCGTCTAAATCTGCAAAATCGGGAGCGTTAATATATCCAGTGGTCGCAAGTCCAAAAGGGTTAATCTCAGATGCAGCAAAAGTCTGTGCTGCTGATGTTTGAGGTATACATGCCAATGCACCGGCTACTGCAGTGGCCAGGGCGGCTTTTTGAAAAATGGCCTGCAGGTTTAATAGTTTTTTATGAAGCCGTATCAAGTTCTTTTCTAATATGCCTTGCCGTCTGTGGTTTCTATTGGCAATGCGTAAATTGGTCAGCTTGCGTATACACTTGTTGTAAGCCATTAGCAAGTTGTTAAAAAGGTGCTTTTGATTTTTCATACTATTTCAATTTAATTTACAAATATTCAATTTAAGACAAAGCAGTTTTGTCTGGATCAGCCCAATAGGTCATTCCCGGAATTGTAAGAGCAAGTTTATGTACATCTTTGATCGTATTTAAAATATTTGGTCGTATAATATCAGGTAATATGGCTACTTCATAAATTTCGTCAACACTGGTTTGAAATAGTATTTCTCCTACTTCAGCCTCCGTAGGTATATGAATTATTTTTATTCCGGCAAAGTCAGCTTTATCAGAAAAAGATAGTTTAGCAAACGTACTGGAGCTTTTTCTCAATTTGGAAAAACCAATAAAGGCATGATCCTTATAAATGGCTAACCCTCTGCAAAAGCCATCAAATTGTTTAATGACTTTATATGATTTTTCTGTTGTATTTACTTTAATAAATTCTCCGCTGGCAGAAAGGAGCACATATATTTCATTGTTGTACATTCTAGGGGAGTGCGGCATAGCCAGGCCATCTAAAATAATGGAATTGGAATCGATGTCCATTAATATTCCTCCCGAAACAATGTTATCCCGCCACCCCTGGTGGGTATTCGATGTGCCCAATGCAGTAACATATTTAGGCTTTCCGTTTTCTATGACCAGTCCATTGAGATGACATCGATCCTCCGATACTAAGGCATCAATAAAAGTTGGCTGCCATACAGGTTTGAAATTAAAATTTCCATCTACTTTGCACAGGCAAGAGAAGGAAGTGTTGATGGCAAAAATACCATCGTCTCCAAAAGCAATGTCATGCATATCCACTTGTCCGGTATAATACGTGATGCGAGGCAACCACAAACTGTCATAGGTGTTTTGTTTATTAGGATAATGCATTGCTAATTCTTTCGAATTTTCAAACACGATAATTTCATCTTTAGAAGCTAAAGCAAGTTTGTTGTCCTGAATGGCAATTCCCATAGGTTTTTGGAATGTTCGGGGCAGAACGGTTAGTCGTTCTTTATCCAAATTGGGGCTTATCAGTACCAATTTACCTGCCTGGTAAGTTGTTAATGCAATGGTACATCCCAAAGCCAATAATAGTTCAGGAACCTGTGGTGAATAGGATGAAGAAAAAGGTGCCGGTATATGTTGTTGATCTTTCAAGGTTTCCTTTATACGATTTTGATATTCTTTTAAACAACTGGCGAAAATGATGAGCTAGTCTTTGTCATTGAGCAGTGAATTCAGCATAGCCGAGTGTATATTCCGTCATGCATACAAAACTAAGTCTTTATTACTTCACACACACTACTGCTATATCGGTATATTTCGTGGGTGATCAAGACCAAAAGCAATGATTCGCAACTTCGGGTGTATCGAAGATTTTGCACTACTTATTAATCACCACCTGATGTACGGTTTGCCGTTCATTTGCAATTACCTTCACAATATAAATTCCATTATAATCATGATCTAATTTAATGGTCTGAGCTCCCTCGTTTATTTCCTTAGAGAAAACAACACTTCCAATAGCGTCTATAATTTCTATTTGAGCAGGCGAACCAACTTTAATTTTAAACTCACCGTTATTTGGGTTCGGATAAATCATGACCCCTAAATCATCACCTGGTGAAACTGGAGAAATTGCTGTAATGGGCGTGGTATTCTCAAAATATAAATGATTTCCATCATGAAATCCATAATAATCTGCGGACAAAATATCATAATCTCCATCACCATCTAAATCACCAAGTGTAATCCAGTTAAAATTCCCAGTGCTTATGAGTCCAAAAGGATCAACTAGTGGAGAAACATAAGAAGGAGATAAAGCAGTTCCTGTATTCATGAAATATAAAAAAGGCCCATAATACTCTGTAGACATAATATCTAAATCGCCATCTTTATCTAAATCAACAAAAGTAGGTATATTCAAGATTGATGTGGATGAAAGTCCAAAAGGGTTGGTTTCCGGTGCATCAAAATAGGGTGAAGTGGCAGTACCTATGTTCTTGAAATACAAGAATATCCCATCATCCCCTCCAGTCATCATATCAAAATCACCATCGTCATCTAAATCTGCAAACTCGGGACCGTTAAAACGACCTGTGCTTGTTAGTCCAAAAGGATTGGATTGCAGAGCAGCAAATGCAGGAGTTGAAACAGTTCCTGTATTCTCAAAATATAAAAAATCTCCATAATACCCAGCAGTAATTATATCTAAATCGCCATCGCCATCTAAATCTATAAAAGTTGGAAAGTTAAGGTTTCCTGTGCTTGTTAGTCCAAAAGGATTGGTTATGGGAGATGTAAATGCAGGAGTGGAAACAGTACCAGTATTTTCTAAAGAAACAAATTCTCCATAAAACCCAGCAGTAATTATATCTAAATCGCCATCGCCATCTACATCTGCAAAATCGGGAGCGTTCATGAATCCTAATCTTACCAGTCCAAAAGGATTGAGCTCAGGTGCAGCAAAAGTTTGTGCTGCAGATGTTTGAGGCATACAGGCCAATGCACCGACTACTGAAGTGGCCAAAGTGGCTCTTTTAAAAATGGCTTGCAGGTTTGTTAATTTTTTATGAAGCCGTACTATATTTTTTTCCAATAGACTTTGCCGTCTATGGTTTCTATTGGCAAGGCGTAAATTGGTTAACTTATGCCTGCACTTGATATAAGCCCTTAGCCATTTATTAAATAGATGTTTTTTACTTCTCATATTATTTAAATTTATTTTGAATTATACCTGTTAAGACAAAGCTGTTTTGTCAGACATATCCTCTTTGCTGCAACTCATGGAAAGTGCCACAATAATTCCTATATACAGAAATGAATACTTCCTTATCTGATTAACCTTTATTTCATTTTCCATCATCTTAATAATTATAGCGTTATACTATTGAATTATAATTTCCCTAATACACCTCCTGACCATAGATAATCGCTGGCTCCTTCCATTCTCAAAAAAAAGGGCTGGCTGATGAATAACCTATACTGATAAATCAGTAAATTGAATAGCCAATTTCTGTTTTGGATAAGCCGAATTAAATTAGCCTGTAAGTGAAAACTCGCGGAGAATTGTGTGTGTAAAATGAAAGAAAAGAAATGGATATTGAGTCTTATTGTCTATTCTCTATAGAGAAAAGTAGAATTGAAATCGAAGAGCGGGCCATACTACATAAATAGCTCCGTCACGATAGTAGTCTGACCTATGATTAAGTAAAGCAATTATGCCAGCATCAATCGTAATGCCATTCCCACTATTCTTGAATATGAAATCATTTCCAATGGTAAAATTGAATGAGAAATTCTTAGAAGATTGTTCTGCAGGAAAGTACGACACACCCTGGCGAAAAAACAAAGTTTTTTGATTTGCCTTCTTTCCGATTTTATCAAAATACAAACGGTGTTCAACGTTCAATGAAGTATAGGTAACCCCCCAACTCGGACTTACGCCAACACTAACTCCAATTTGACTTATATTGGCTATCCTGTATGACGCACCAAGATGTAAAAATTCGGGAATAGCAATTCCTGCGACAATCCTTGTTTTAGATATTTTCACATCCTGTGCACAAAGGCTGAAATTAAAGAGTAACGTCATTAAAATTGTTGCTAATCTCATGTTTATAGATGTTTATAACTATTACTATTACTATTACTATTTCAGCCCGTGTGGATTAATTTACTGACTACCCTATCTGTATACCTTAAAAATCAATTTTGTAATAAAACAATGGCAAAAAACCCAATTGATACTCTTTCCGAATAGGTTCATCATCTGGGCTGCCAGGTGAATAATTAAGCGTTAGTATATTTTTAATATCAAACAAATTAACCAGGTCAAGACCAAATTCATGTGTCACTTTATTTGCATTCAACCTATAATTAATCTTTGCATCTACCCGAAAATAAGGTTTGAATTGCTGCGTATTAACGGTGGCATCGTTATAAATTATTTCCAGTTTATCTCCGGAAGCTTCTCGGTCAACAAGACCATACCACCGGCCACCAACGTATGTGACTTTTGTTCCTAAATTTAATACATTTTCCTTCCTTGTTGTAAATTCTTTGGCAAATAAAGCAATAAAAGCTAAGATGGTTTCTCCCGAACAGCTTTGCTGGAGGAAATCCAATCTGCATCATCCATCTTCAGATGAAGGTTCTGTGAATAATGTAAAAAAGAAAGTTGAAGATTTACAGGAGGTGCCTGACCTCGTGCAAAAATAATTATACATGATATGATGAGTGCAGGTAGAAGTGTCTTTTTCATTTTAAATTAATTTAAAATTTAACAATTGAATATCCATTTTGGATCATTGCAAATTAACAGCAGTAATATTGGTTAGCCTGTACTGATTAATGATGATATTTTGAAATCCTTTTCCAGCTACAGCTGGGTATTTCGGTTACTGATGTGATGATGTCTGGCGCAAAGAAATATTTAGAGAAGTACCCTTCGGCACCGGAAGGACAAGGAACCCCGTTACATTTGTATCAGAAGATATATGCTGGGCTATTAGATAATTCTTCTTCATGTCATCGATAAACCTGAAATGCGATTGGACTTTTTTAAGCTGATTCGTTAGTTTTCCTGCACCCAGGATGGTTCCTATAATACCCGTAACTTCTACGTCCACAGGACCTGACGATTCCTCATCTAACACAGGTTCAACAAGTAATTCCAAAGCATTTTCAAATTCTAGTGGCTGAATGGTGTCTCCAGAACCGGAAAGTATCACCATATCCGAGGGAATGTATAGTTCTTTCTGCCCTGAATTTTGAATATTCACTGCCATCAGGCATAATTTGTTTTTCTTTTCCATTTTAGCATATATCTTATTACGAGGTCCGGTCAGAACATCATAGTCCATACTCATTTGAATAGTCGAGTCTGAATTGACGAATCTGTAATCATCAATTGTCAGAGCTTCCGGTTGTATCGATTGATAAGTAGCAATACAGGAGGGTAGCAGAATGCAAATTGTTAATCCAAAAGCAAATGGAATTGACCGTGTTTTCATTTTATTTTTATTTGAAAAAGGTGTCCAATAAATAATCCCTGACTAAGCGAACACACTGTTAGTTTTGGTCCGTCCCAATAATAATTTCCAGAAGCTGTAAATTGATGATTAACAGCCATCCATCCGATCGTACATTAAAATTTTATGCCGGCGGTAATATAAAAATTAAAATTAGACAATTGAATCCGCGTTTTCCTGAATACGGATGTAAAAAGGATTTGATTTTGATGATCATCGGTCAATAACTTCTCTATTGTAATTGATTCAATTTCATCCTGAGGAAACCAATTATACTGGGGATTTAAACCTGCATAAAAGGTTTTCGATTTTAAAAGTGAAATATCACAACCGGTATGGATTCCCGGCTGTACAGTGTGATGAAGATATTTGTTACCACGCCCATTGGCTGAAGCTAAAACCCGATGGAAAGCCAATACCGGACCAATTGATAGACCAGATCCTCGGTTTCCAATAAGCTGCATGTAACTGGCTGATAGAATTTTACCTTCAGTTGACAGGGTTAAAAAATTTCCTTCTTCTAGATAAGCGTCATATCCCTGAATGCTTTCACTCCAGTGATTTCCAAACTTTACTTCAAGAGCTATGTGATGATTCAGGTTATATCGTACCTGGACACTTAAATTGTTTTTAATCCCGTTCCGTATCGGATAGCGCAGGCCTCCTGTAGTATGCGCAGGCACGAAGTTGCTTTCTGCAATATTTATGTATTCGATATAACTTGCGTGATAAACGAGAGGAGTCAGATCGCCGAATCCGGAAGATTGCATAGCCTTAGCGATATTTTTTCCAGGTGCTTCGAAAGATTTATCAGCCGAAAATGAAAGTTGCCATTTTTTTGGATGGTCTTTATGATTCGGTTGTGCAGTTAATTGAAGTGTACAACTGAGAAAGAAGAAGAAGAAGAAGAAGAAGAATGTTGTAAGGTCTTTCATGATTGGCGTATTTTAAATGATCATTTCTTTTGCCAATGTTTTTCTGCGCAAAGGTTATTCCAATGTCTTTACATCATAGCGCCATATATTCCCTGTTTATCCCACCTCCAGTAGCAACCACTATCCATTAACTGGAAAGGGTCGAGTAATAAACAGGATTGATGTTTGTCTTTAAAACAGAGTTTGTCAAAGTCTAATTTTTTAGATAAAATCCCGTCTATATTTTGCAACTTCAGATAAGTGTCAGGTGAAGAATGAGAGGCAGAAGAATGGCCACTGAAAGATGGTCCTTTTCCTTGTCCAAAAGCATTACTAAAGAATGCAAAAGATGCGAGTATAAGTGTGATTTTCATAATAATTATATTGTTGATTTAACGCTGAATACCGAATTCGAATCATGGCAAAGTAACAGCAGAAATATGGGTTAGCATGTACTGATAAATGATGATATTTTTAAATCCCTTTCCAGCCGCGGTTGGGTATTTAGGTTACTTATGTGCTGATGTCTGGTGAACAGAAATAGTAAGAGGAGAAACATTCTGCACCCACCAAAATAACCCTGCACCTCATCTGGAGTTACTTTTCAAAAAAAGTTGCGTTCATTTCAAACCTTGATCCTTTATTTTAGAAAGGTGTAGGCTATTCTGACATCAAATAACTTAACTATAAATACTTACAATATTCAAATAAATAAATTCAAAATCATAGAGTATTGCTTTACTATGGACTTGTCTAAGATTTAGTAGTGTTCGTTTCGACTATCGTTCAATATTAGAAAGATTAATCTCTAATTGGTGGAGCGTTCGTTTCGGCTATCGCTCAACGAGCATCATCGTTTCGTTTCGACTCTCAACGACCGATATGATTGATCTCAAAATATGTTTCGACTTCGCTCAACATTAAAGCAATGATTGAGCGGAGCCGAAATCAACAGGTACAAATCTTAGGCGGTAGCTGTGGTTCGACTTGCTTTTTCACTACCTCATTCTACAGCTCACCAACCACGATAACCGAAGCGAAACGCCTGTTATCTAATCAGTTTAATAAACTCTTCTTTTTTTCTTCTGGCCACATCCACAAAATCTCC
>JBDUAU010000246.1:0-3297 GCA_040004485.1 Saprospiraceae bacterium | reverse complement strand
GATGGGGGTTTAAGTTGGAAATATGTACATGTAAAAGTTTCTTCGGCTACTACCAATCTTCCTCAATTAAATGGTGTTTGGACTACCCAGCCGGACAAAGCCGTGATCATAGGGAACAATGGTTATGTGGCTAATATCGGAGGTTCAGGAGGAACCGCGTTGACATTTAACACCAGCTTTTCTACCAACAAAAACCTGAATGCAATAGCGCTCCACAAGGAAACCGGATTTATTGTCGGCGCAAATGGAACTGCTTATAAAACCATTGATCATGGAATGAATTGGTCAGTCCTGAATAGCTCCAACACGATCACGACTAACTTAAAGGCGATCCACATTTTCCAGGATAACAAATTTATGGCTGTCGGAAATCAGGGATCTATCTACTGCTTCAATGGCGCCTGGATAAAACATGATCCACCGACAACGGTTAATACACCTTCAGCTAATGCAATACTTGTACATCCGGCTACAATTTTCACGGATGTATTTTTTCATGACGATCGGACAGGGTATGTAGTGGGTTCAGGCGGGCCGGGTATTGGAAGTTATGTGCTTAGATGTGGTGAGAGTATCAATATTCAAAAATTCACAGCAGCAACAGGTACTTCAATGGTGAATCCTTCGATTTGGATCCCTAAAGATCTAACCGGAATTAATGGTGTAAATAGTTCTTTAAATGTGGATGTCGCGACTGTTGACTTTGCTAACCGCTATCATGGCTTCCTGGGTGGATCTTTCAATTCCGGAACACAAGTCAACTATGCGAGGCTTGTCAATGATGAGACAAATATGTTCTCTACCCGCTTCTGGTACGATCGACTGGGACGAATGGTAGTGTCACAGAACACAAAACAGTTTAATCGCAGGGAAAACACTATTCCCAAAGGACTTGCTGACTATAGTTATACACTGTATGATGATCTTGGGCGCATTTCAGAAGTGGGAGAGGTAAGTGACAATGCTGGAGTCACTGCGAATTTCTCTACCATTTTTGGAGAGTATATTAATGGAAAATTTAATCCGAATGTCATCAATGATATAAAATTAAATGCCTGGGTTAATGCAAGTAATAGAAGGGAAGTAACAAAGACATATTATGATCAAATCGTGATTATTGGTTTACCTATAATACAGGAAAACCTGCGTAAGCGTGTTGCTACTGTAACGTATGAAGATGTATATGATCATAATGATCAGACCTTCCAGCATGGGACACATTACACGTATGACATCCATGGCAATGTCAATACACTGCTGCAGGATAATCAGCGCCTCTATGATGAGGGTGTTGCAAGTGCTTCCCTGCCTATACAGGCGCAACGTTTCAAACGCATCGATTATGAGTATGACTTAATTTCAGGAAAAGTCAATCTAGTGCGATTTCAGGACGGACAGCCCGATGCATTCTATCATTTCTACAGATATGATGCCGACAACCGGATCACGGATGTCTATACCAGTCAATATCCGCAAGCCAATACACTAATCAATGAAGATGTCGTGCTGCATCATCCTTTATGGACTATGGATGCACAATACAATTATTATGCGCATGGCCCATTGGCGCGTGTCGAGTATGGAGACATAGACAATAAAGTACAGGGCACTGACTATGCATACACATTGCAGGGGTGGATCAAAGGGGTGAATAGTAATCTCTTAAAGTCCGAAACGGATATCGGGAACGATGGACTGTCAGGTGGAGTGCATAGTAAAGTTGCAAAAGATGCATTCTCCTATACATTGAACTACCACGCTGATGATTATCAACCTATCGATATAAGCAAATGGAATAATCCTGCTACCCGGTTTAAAGCCATTACAGCAAATAGTGATTTGATGGCAGCACGGCATGATTTATACAATGGTAATATCAGCAGTATGGTGACGACCATCGAAGAGCCCAAGGTATATACGGGTGCTCCTAATGAAATGCCTAATATTTTGCCCCAGGGCACTGCTTATCAATATGATCAGTTGAATCGCTTATTAGAAATGAAAGCTTTCCAGAATTTAGAACAGGATCCAACCAGCACGTCGTATAACAAATGGGGACAGGGTTCTGTGTACACTGGCTTGTATCACAACAAATTTGAGTACGATGCCAATGGCAATATATTAAAACAACTACGGGCAGATGCTACGGGAGCCATCATTGATGACTTAACTTACAAATATCTAAAAGATGCAACAGGCCACACCTCATCAAACCGACTATATCATGTCAATGATAATGTAAGTAAAACATCATTTACGGATGACATTGATGATCAGGGCACCTTCAATGCAAGCCCGATCACAGCAAATCTTGTCCTCAACAACTACCTGTATGATGAAATCGGAAACCTGAAGCGGGATACCCAGGAAGAAATAAAAAAAATTGACTGGACTGTCTATGGCAAAATAAAAAGCATCACACGTACACAGAACAGCTTAAGATCCGAACTTGAATTCCAATACGATGCCAACGGAAACCGAATTGCTAAAATTGAAAAACCACGAGATGCAAGTGGAGTAAAATCAAAGAGTGATTGGATTACAACTTATTATTCTAGGGATGGACAAGGACATGTGATGGGTATTTATAAGCAATCACATGGCAATTCAGGACTAAATTTTAATCTAATTGAGCGGAATCTTTATGGGAGCAGCCGTTTGGGAACTGAGAATAAAGTTGTAGATCTAATTACAGTTCCGCTCCTCGACACAAACAGAATACTCGGAAACAAGCATTTTGAGGGGAGTAATCATTTGGGGAATGTATTATCTATTTTTTCGAATCGGGCAGTTCCACAGGATATTAATAACGATAAAATAGTTGATTATTTTCAATTGGAGTTGATGAGCGTCAACGATTTTAGTCCCTTTGGAGTTGTGATGGATCGAAGAAGTTATGGGATTTTGGGAAGATATGGATTTAATGGAAAAGCAAAAGATGATGAGATATTTGGGAAAATGCATGAATATGACTATGGGTCTAGAATATATTACCCTCAGCTTGGAAAATTTTTAAGTGTTGATCCACTAGTGAAGACATTCCCATTTTGGACGGGATATCAGTTTGCAGGCAATACCCCAGTAATGGCAATTGACTTGGATGGGTTAGAGATAAAAACAGTTATACATTATCTTGATAAAGATGGTTCAATCGGCAAAACAGAAGTAGCAATTTTACATGATGAAGTTATTCAGTTGAACGGCAAGCAATACGCACAAACTGAAATATATTACGTTAATAATCAAGGTAAAATGTGGCAAAGTGCCACCATGTATGAGCCAGTTAATTCTTCTGAA
>JBDUAU010000084.1:0-34353 GCA_040004485.1 Saprospiraceae bacterium | reverse complement strand
TATTCTACTCCATTTCCTAAATCAAATTGAATAACCTCAGGATCATATCCAAATTTTTCAAAATAGGACACACTGCATTCTTCTAAAAATTCATCCATTGCCTCTTCTTTGACAAGACACAGGACACAACCACCGAATCCACCTCCCATCATCCTGGCACCATAAACGCCCTTATGTTTATTTGCAACCGCAGCCAGGTAATCCAGCTCTGCACAGCTCACCTCATACTGATCCCGGAGACCGGTATGTGATGCTTTCAATAACAAACCTGCTTTCACCGGATCATGTTTTTTTAAAGTATCGACCATTTTGTGGACACGATCATTCTCTTCTAAAATAAAAAGGCTTCGTTTGCGGAGCAGTTCAGGCAGATGGATTTCACTCAACATATCCATAGTGACATCCCTTAGGGTTTCTACTTTTGGATATAATCGCTTAATGATCCCAACGGCTCTCAGACATTCATCAGCCCGATGGTTATAATCACTATCGATCAGCTTATGTTTTACTTTGGTATTGATCAGTACCCATTTGCATCCCTGTAATTCTGCTGTGATAAATTCATATTTCCGTGTACGGCAGTCCAGCATCACGACATGATTTTCCCTGCTCAGCATGATGGCAAACTGGTCCATGATACCACCCTGCAGCCCTATGATCTCCCGCTCAACCCGACTTCCAAAAAGAGCAAGGTCATCTTTCGTTTCGTTCCTTCCGGTGATTTTTTGAAGAGCATATAATAAGCCACACACCAGGGAAGAAGAAGAAGAAACACCCGCACCTACCGGAAGGTCTCCACCAATTAAGATTTTTAATGGCCCAATCTGTGGTGCATACAATTGAATAGTACCCTCCACATACTTTCCCCACAATGGCAAATCAGTGACTGCATCATACACATATTCTTCATTAAGGTCACCTGCAACCCAATGATGGACACCCGTTTCATTTTTTGACACGAGAATATACACCGAACGACTCATCGCTCCGGGCAATACCCACCCTTCATTGTAATCCGTATGCTCGCCTATAATATTGACCCGGCCCGGTGCCCTTACAATCACTTCAGGTAAAGAAGATCCGAAAATGTGATGCCATTTTTTTAATAGATGTTCCTTCATTGGTCACGAAGGTAATAAAGGAGAAGGCTATGCTTCGACCTGCTATACAAATCCTTGTGCTACAGCTCACCAACCGGCTGAGGCGAAGGAAAAGAAAAAAGGAGAAGGGTATCTATATAATTGAAAAATCAATGGACTTCAAAAATCAGTATCCCCCGTTAAAACCATCCACTTCCAAGCATAGCTCTGAACGGCCATGGAATAGCCGCAAGAATGAGGACAAGCGCAATGAAATAATACCAGAATTCTTTTTTGAAACTACCTCTTTTAATCGCCCCGTGACCAATGGTAATCAGAATGACCGCGATCAGCATCATGACTGTATGCTCCATGGTGAAAAAACGTAATTGGGAATCACTCATCGTTTGTGAGGAAAACTGAACTTTTGGACTTATCGCATATAAAGCCAGTCCAATCAGCACCTGGGTATGGGTGAAGATCAGCGCAAATAAGCTTAGCTTTTTATCCACAGGACCTACAGGCTTATTACCGGCATACCCTTTCAACGCATTGAATACATTGATGATGATCAACAACAGGACAATCCATCGAAGACCTGAATGAGCATGTAGTAAACCTGGATACATAGGTGTGAGCGTTTTATGTAAGAGCTGCTAATGTACGGAATCAAATCGTGGTCAGCATTGAATTTTAAGCATCAGGGTTTAATAAAAATAATATTGTCAGAATCCATCTCTGAATTGCGGAGATAGAGATCTATGTCATCAATGTGTACCAGATTTCCATCCGGAGATATGGCATGACTTTTATAATTAGCATTGAAAAGTATCTCAGCAGATTCCTGATGCAGTTTGCTTCCTTCTTTGGACAGCAGATATTCCATAGCTATGATCAGCTTCTTTTCTTTCAAAGCAGATTGCAGGCCTCTCAACACAAATGACTCTCCTCCTTCAACATCAATCTTAAGTATAGCCTTATCGATTTGTTCACTGCTGATGAGATCATCCAATATAAGTATAGGTACAGTGTTCGTTTTTTCTTTTACGGAATGAAACCACTTTTCATGGGTATACGCATTTGGTATGATGGTGTTATACTCTGCATAAGGTCCGGGATATTCGTAGAATGTGATGGTTCCTGGTGTGTCTCCTGCAGCAGCATGAAGGGCTTTGATATTTTTATAGGGATCAACATTTTCTTTTAGATCCGAATATGATGAACCGGAAGCCTCGATACTAAATACTTTGCCACTATTTCCTACCAGCACCGAAGCCAGAAGAGAATAGTATCCATAATGAGCGCCAACATCTATGAACACATCTCCTTCCTGCAAGAGAAGCGTCAGATATTTAGTCAGCCTGATTTCAGAATCATGTGATTTTATTTTATTCAGCATCACATCTGTCCCCGAGGGAAGAAGCGTCCTCATCGGCAAACCAAAAAACGGAACGGCCTTACCATATAATCCCCGTTTAAACAATGGATACCATACATAATTAAATAGCATCAGTGAGGGATAAAGCAATGGAGCCCTTAGAAGCTTTTTGAATTTTCCTGATCTCGTTTTTTTTTCGGCGGCCAACAGGTCCTGCCAGAGTTGCTTCCTATCCTTCACGCGAAACTATTGGGTAAATATTTTCCTATAACAAACTACTGTTGATGGGTCCTGTTCGCGATAAGGTTCTGTTTTTGTAAAACCAAGTTGCTGATATAATTTTTGTGCAGCATGCATTTCATGCATCGTATCCAGCACCATGCTCTTATATTTTTTTTCTTCAGCAAAGTTTAATATTTCCAAAGCTAAATTTTCACCAAGATGCAAGCCACGACATGGAGGAATCACGTACAATCTCTTCATTTCGGCTACGCCGTGGGATAAAGTACGCATAGCTACGCAACCCACTATTTTATTATCTGATTCCTCTACGGCAATGAAAAGCTGACTGCCAGGAGTGTTATATACATTCTGAATATTGACCATTTCCTCTTCGAATGAAGTAAAACAGGCAGAATCATTGAATTCCTTTCTGTAATCCAATAATAATCCTTGTATTTCATCCCATTCTTCCTGGGTTTGAGGGGGCCGGATGATATAATCGTCTGCATTCATGATAAAGACAACAATGAAGCTATAAATTTGATGCAGATTTAAGGCTTATGAGTGACAATGTATTTGAAAAATCACCCCTCAATACCGTAAAAAGGTTGCCCAAAAGAGCTTATTACGACAAAGAAACCATTTTCGGGATTCTTGACGAGCATTTTATTTGTCACCTTTCCTGGGAGTTAGATGGCCAGCCTTACATCATTCCTACAGCATACGGCAGAAAAGGAGACACCCTATACGTTCATGGCAGTAGCAAAAGCAGGATGCTGTCCTCGTTGACAGATGGACGACCTCTTTGCATGGTAGTCACCCATATTGATGGGCTGGTATTGGCCAGATCAGCTTTTCACCACTCCATGAATTACCGCTCAGCGATCATCTATGGCCATGCCCACGAAATCGAAGGAGATGAAAAAACAGAAGCCCTGAGGATTGTGTCCGAACAAATTCTTAAAGGCCGATGGGATGAAGTACGATTGCCGACAGAATTGGAATTGAAAGCGACTACAGTCTTGGCCATAGAGATTGATTCAGCTTCTGCCAAGGTCCGAACCGGGCCACCCTCGGATGATGAGGAAGACTATGATTTAAAAGTCTGGGCAGGAATACTTCCGGTTAATCTTTCATTTGAAATGCCAGTCATGGATCCGGCCATGAGGTTCCAGCTACCGGTATCAAAGAGTATTTATTCGAGATTTGACGCAGAGAATGATACCAAAAAATAAATCCTGAAAACAATAACTGGTTTTAACATAACCATACGCTATTCAATTATATGACAAAGAATGCAGCAAAGAAATCAAGCAAGGCGGTCCCTCTTTTTGAGCATGTGAGCATGCCATTACTTGATACACGTCTTTTTATCAGGCGCCAGATCAAATTTACGATTATTGCGTTTTGCTTCCTGGCCTTATGTCTCGGCCTTGGCATGTCAGGATACCATTGGATAGCAGGATTGAATTGGGTGCATTCCTATCATAATGCGACAATGATTCTTTCAGGAATGGGTGAAATTGATGACATGCCTACGAATGCGGCCAGAATATTTTCCGGGTCGTATGCTTTGTTCAGTGGAGTAGTTTTTCTGAGTACCATTGCCGTTTTGTTTTCCCCAGTCGTACATCGTTTTCTCCATATCATGCATGTTGAAAATGATGATGCAAACTAGATAAGTTGACCTCTACTTTCCAACAACCAATAACTAACAACCATCCGTATGATCTATCCTTATATTTTTATCAACGGCGACATTCTGCCTCGAGAAAAAGCATTGATCCCGGTTTATGATCTCGGCTTGCTGAGAGGCCTCGGCATTTTTGATTTTTTCAAAGTATGGGACGGTGTTGCTCTTTTTGCCGAAGACCACATTGAACGTTTGCAACATTCGCTTCGTGTCATCGATCTCAACACCCATGTGGATAATCAGCAATGGATGGATTGGTTTTATCAGATGATCAAAATGAATGAAGCGGACCGCGCAGGATTCAGGGTCGTCGTCACAGGAGGATACAGTGAAGACGGGTATACGATTCCCGAACAAAAAAATATTTACCTGATGCTGCATCATTTGCCACCTAACGATCCAAAGCAGTATGAACATGGTGTCAGCTTATTGACTTCATCTTACCAACGTGATATTCCTTCTGCGAAAACAACAATTTATATTCAATCGATGCACTTCCAGCCGCAACTGAAAAAAGCAGGCGCATTCGAAGTGCTGTATCACTGGAAAGGCGAGATCACCGAATGCTCTCGGTGTAATATTTTCTTTATTGACAAGCATGGCGTCATCAATACACCGAAAAATGGAATGCTCAAAGGGATCACTCGCAGGCAGGTTATTTCACTGGCCGCCGAAAACAATATCCCATTAGTCGAGCGGGAAGTATATCTCAATGAAATGCCTGATATGGCCGGAGCATTTCTGACTGCAACTACCAAAGGCGTATTACCCGTGGTCAGACTGGATGATCAGCTCATAGGCGATGGATCAGTTCATCCGCTTGCAGTCAGAATGCAGACGCTGTATCAGAAACGTGTAGATGAATACTTAACAAGAGCACTACAGACTCAGGCTATCTAATCATTAAAACAATTTAACTGTTTAGCCTTTCTTTGCTTCTTCCCGATACTTGTCCATCAACAGGTAAGGAAATTTTTTATTTTCATTTCATGCCCTATCTTACAGCCGTCCAAACTTCTATTTTAAAAAATGGCAAAAAGTATCCCGCAAAGACCAGTTCGTAAAACAACTAAAAAAGCGAAGTATTCACAAAGCATGAAGGATTGGTTGGCACCGGCTGATGAGTTTCTGATTAAGCATACAAAAAAAGTCGCAGGGCTGATTTTTATATTGTCACTGGCCTTGAGTGCTGTATACTATTTTGAAGGACACAATTCACCGCTGAAGAGTTTATACAAGTGGGAGAATTCGGACATGGCCTTTTTTGATACATGGGCCAGGCATATAGAAGGTGGCGACTGGATGTGTGATACAATTTTACATCCGTTCCATGATTGGCACGGAATAGTAGCAAGCTCCTATCTCAATGCATATCCCGATGTGGCCGCTCCTTACTACAAGGCGAACACACATGATGGCGTGCTCGACTCCATTGCGGCCCGGAAGGCATTGATCAATGATATTTACAAAGGAAAGACATTCCACCAGGAGCCATTGTATACTTATATGCTTGCCGCCAGCTTTAAGATTTTTGGCTATGATTACGAATGGGTTTATTTCTGGCAATTTCTGTTGGGTGCGCTTACAAATGTGTTGATTTTCTATTTGGGCAAACGTTACTTCGGGGCTTTGGCTGGATTGCTTGCTGCACTATTGGTCATGCTCACGGGTAGCATTTTAGTATATGAAATGGTTGTGCTGCGGACCACGTTGACTAATTTTTACACGGTACTACTTTTGTATTTGTATTTGTTATTGTTGGAAAAACCAAACTGGAAATTACAACTTGCCTTTGGCGCAGCAGCAGGTTTTACATTATTGGGTCAATCGTATTTTATTCTTTTTATTATTTCCGCATTGGGATGGTTTGCATGGACACATTGGAAAAATAAAAAGGAAGTGGCGATCAATTTAGGTGCTTTTGTTGGGGCGTTATTAGTTGTCATGGCACCTCTTTTCTACCGGAATATTAAAGTAGGAGTACCTATGAGCGCTGTAGCGAGTCATGGAGCTATGGCCTACATCCCGGTCAATACAAAGTATGCTTCACCGATGGAGTCATTTTCTATTTATGTTCCATCACTTGTCAAAATTCGTCATGACAGCAAAGGCAAGATGTTACCCGCAGTGATCGAATGTCTTAAAACATTTGATGGCATAGGTGATTTCATGAAGATATACATTCAGAAAATCAATGGCATGTTTATGTGGTACGAGATGCCCAATAACATGAGTTATTATATGTATTGCAACTATGCACCTATTCTCGGTCAGCTTCCTGTGCGGTATTATTTCATAGCACCATTGGGCCTCGTAGGACTTCTCCTTGGATGCTGGAAATTAAGAAAACGATTTGTGCCTTTTATTTTAATGACCGTCGTCAGCATGGTGCCACTTATGGTCGCCGGAAATCTTGCCCGTTATCGTACACCTCTCGAGATCATGCTGTCTCTTGCAGCAGCTTATCTGTTGATCGAACTTGCGAAATATTATATTCAAAAAAACTGGAAACCCCTTTTCGTTTCTATAGGCTTAGTCCTTCTCGCTTTTCTCTATACGGGCAATATTGTTAAAAAGGGATTGTTTGTTTACAATTCGAATGACCTGGTCAGTATGTATGGCAATCATTATCTGCAGAGGCTTCTAGCATTGGAAGAGCAGCAGAAAAATGATGAATACCTGGTCCTCACAACAGACATGATGAGCTATCTGCCTGATTATTTTTTCAATACAAAAATTACGGACAAGATTTATTTTGCCAACGAAGCAGATTGTTGCAGATATACATCGGAATTGATGAATATACATCTTCAGACACTTCAGCTATTCAATGACAAGCAGAAGGATGTTGCTTTTTACCAGGACAGGATCAATATTCTAAAAGCGAAAGCTGATAATTTCTATAAAAAATAGCGAAGAGCAGAGAGCGAAGAGCAGTGGGGTCGGGTATTGGAAGTCGTGTCTGTTCCACATTGTGCTAAAAAAAAGAGAGCGAAATTTTCTTCGCTCTCTTTTTTTTTATACGATTCTCTGCTCTCTGCTCTCTGCTCTCTGCTCTCTGCTCTCTGCTCTCTGCTCTCTGCTTTACGCCATTTCCTGTACCACTTCTTTCACCTGTGGCATCATGCGCTTGAGCATCGCTTCGATCCCGGATTTAAGTGTGACGGTACTTGACGGGCAACCACTGCATGCACCTTGCATGATCAGCGTCACAACGCCATCGTTGTAGGATTTGAATTCGATATTTCCACCATCCATTTCCACAGCGGGTTTGACATACGTATCGATAAGTTCTTTTATCCGTTGCACCAGTTCTCCATCATCATCACTGTAAGAAATTTCAGCTCTTTGTTTTTCTTCAATGGCGGTCATTGCTTGTGCAAAACCATCAAGGATGATTGGTTTTTCCTCAGCGACATAATTTTTGATAAACTCCTTGGTGCGGATCATCATGTCTTCCCATTCATAATTCAACTCCTTGGTCAGCGTGATGAAGTTATTGGAGATGTACACTGATTTGACATATGGGAACTCAAACAAAGCCGCAGCAAGCGGGGAATACTCCAGAGCCAGTTCACGTGTGCGGAAATCGGCAGTACCTGCGTAAAGCATCTTATTGGTCACAAATTTCAGTGACTCCGGATTGGGTGTTTGCTCAGTATAGATAAGGACCGGACTTTTGGTGGCGGTAGTTGTTTCCATGATCTGAATAATGTCTAAATGGGGTAAAATGTTTATAAAACGCTACAATTCAGGTACAAAGGTCGTGAATTAATTTAAAACCCAGATTTTCTTGCCTGGCTTCTTTTGGGGGCAAGATTCGCTGGTGTAAAACGTTTTTTGGCGAAAGGTCCTGTTTATAATGATCCCCGAAACCATTCCCGCCAATCCGGCCCCTATCAACGTATTAGCGGTTTTGGTGTCAGACTGACTGACATATGGAGCTGATATCAGGTGCCCGAAACCAATAACTGTCAAAGCCATTCCAACGGATTGAAGGGCAGAATATTTATTGATCTTATTTTTCCCTTTTTTGGTGACGGACAAAATGTCAGTCACTGGGAAGGACAAAGTAGGGGTGGCTTTTTTCTTGTAGTTTTTAGTTAGATAGCCGACATTGGTTTTTTCCTCCATCAAAGGTTCTCTGGATTGGGAAACAGCTAAACTTATTTTTCCATCTGTAGAGGAAGCAAGACGGCCTCTCACTCCATAGACAGGACATTTATTGCATGGTTCCTGGCCCGGTGTTGCAAGACTTATCTCAATGAATGTTCCAGCTTTTATCGTTCTGGTTTTGCTGCCGGAAGTAAGTTTAATATGCTGTGCTGACATTGCCGAATAAGCCAAAAGAAATAGTGCTGCGAAAAGAATGCTTGAAATATTTTTCATAATGTTCATATTTTGTTTCTACGTGACTTCCTCGGTGATCTTATTTTTCTAAGTGGTTCAATAAAAAATCATTTTAATCAGAAATAACATGAGACGCACAAAATCAATTTACCACTTAGTCACTTAGTTCACTAAGAATGACACTTAGAAGTAATTTTTCCTGGTTAAAAACAGTACATAAAAAGACCACCCATACAAATTCTCAAAAGAGTATAAACCAACTAAATCTAATAGAAATCTGGTTAAAATGATCAGGACACCATTTTTATTTTTTCATCGGCCATACCCGCGATATATTCTCCGATCGATAAACATGATGTAGCTGCAGGACTCGGGGCATTGCATATATGAATCATTCTGTCTTGTTGGAGGATCACATAATCATCGATCATGTTGCCTTCTTTATCGAGCGCCTGTGCCCTGACACCGGTACGACTCCGTCGAATATCTTCAAGACGCAATTCAGGAACTAACCTTTGCAGACTTTTTAAAAACGCACGAGCCGAAAATGATCTGGCCATTTCGTCAAGTCCTTTCCGCCAGTGTTTAAGCGCCAACCGTTGAAACCCTTTGTAACGAAGCGCTTCAAGCAATTCACCGGCATGAATATCCATGTGCTTATATCCTTCTCTCCGGAAAGCAAGCACTGCATTTGGACCGGCCTCGATTCCTCCACCGATCCGTTTTGTGAGATGTACACCCAGGAAAGGAAAATTAATATCAGGTACTGGATAGATCAATCCCCTCACTAATTTCTCTGCCTCGGGCACAAGACTATAAAACTCACCCCTGAACGGAACGATCTGATGTGGTGGCTCAAGACCTGCAATGCGTGCGAGATGATCGGAATAAAGACCTGCACAACCTATCGCAATCCGGCTTTTAATTTCCTGTTGATCTGATGCAATCATAATACCATCGGTACTTTCTTTTATTTTCTCGGCCTTGAATCCGGTAATGACTTCACCTCCCTTTTCGATGATCAATTCTTTCAAACGATTGGCGACCACACGATAATCAACGATCCCGGCCTGCGGAACCCAGATGCCTTGTATGGCCGCACAGTGAGGTTCAATTGCTTTTACTTCTGCAGCATCAATTATTTTTATACCGGTCAATCCGTTTTGTAAACCTCTCTGATAGATACCCTCAAGCACAGGTATCTCTTTTTCGTCAACCGCTACAATAACTTTTCCGCACGACTCGTAGGGAATCTGCTGTTCGTCACAGAATTCAACCAGCATGTGCGCTCCTTTGACACAATTAAGGGCTTTCGCACTGCCAGGTTTGTAGTAAATGCCTGAATGAATGACACCACTATTGCGATCAGTCTGATGAGTGGCGACCTCTTTTTCTTTTTCCAGTACAACGAGTTTTAACTCAGGATGTCTTTCCAGGATTTTGAATGCGGAAGCCAGGCCTACAATTCCTCCGCCGATGATGGCTACGTCATACTTCATGTGGTTGAAAAGTAGTGACAATTAAACGAAGTTTATAATGGCTGAAAGGGGATGCCGGAGAAAGGGATACCGGACGCATGGCGCTCCTAAAGAAGACAAATCTAAAAGGTCAACCAATCATCTACCTTTGGCATGATCTATAATAATGCAGAGCTTCTAATATGAGCAAACGTATTTTCCTCTCTACCATCATCTGGCTTATACTTGTCAACCTCATCATTAAGGCTATCTTCATTTTTGGTGTGGATATCCAGGTTCAGCTGCGTGTGGGGCAATCGTCTTATGGATTATATTTCACATTGCTCAACTTATGTTACATCTTTCAGATCGTCAATGATTTTGGTCTGAACCTTCTCCATAATACAGATACTGCAGTGCATGGAAAAGTAAGAGTGGAGAGATGGTACCAGATCCTGCGTCTCAAGATTATTCTTGCATTATTCTATTCACTCATTGTAGGTCTTGTGGCTTTAGGTCTTGGATATGGTGATGCCTGGCGTCTATTGATATGGCTTGTAGTTAATAACATCCTTGTTTCACTCATCCTGGTTTTTCGCGCAGGTATATCCGGAACAGGCCGATACAGATCAGAAGCTATGATATCCGTCATGGACAAAGCATTCATGATCATCATATGCGGGTTTTTACTTTTTCGTTTCGCAGATTTTCAGATGGAATGGTTTGTCTGGGCACAGACCGTGTCACTAATTATTACAGTGATTATTGCATTTATTATTTCATTAAAATTTATTGACCGGACACCTAATGATATAAAGCTGACGCCAATGTATGTTGTATTTAAGGACACACTGCCTTACACACTTGCAACGCTTTTGATGTTCATTTACACAAGGTCCGATAGTATCCTCATTGAAAAATTAATGCCCGGAGGCGCCTTTCATGTGGGTATTTATGCAGCAGGGTATCGATTACTTGATGCTGCCAATATGATAGCCTATCTCTTCAGCCCGCTACTGATACCGATGTATGCCCGCCTCAGGAATGACAGAATGGAAACAATGCAATTACTGCGGCTGTCAAGTGGGATCATGATCTGCATGACGGGGTTTATAGGCTTTGCAGGCTTTTGGTGGGGTGCACCTATCATGACGCTGTTGTATAAAGATGTCAATGAAACATGGATACTTACTTTCCGTCTGTTGATACTCAGTAATATTCCGATTGGTCTGATGTATATATTCAGCAGCTATCTGACAGCCGTCTCAGAACTACGAAGACAGAATATTCTTTTCATTGCATCGGTCGTGATCAGCATTTCGCTCAACGTATTTATGATCCCAACATACGGTACTGTAGGAGCAGCGATAACAGCTTTGATTGTTCAAAGTTTTACAACGGCAGGTTTGATTATTTTGGGCCAATCACATCTCAAGGAAAAACTAGACATCCGGCGCTTGTCCACGATTCTTATCTATTTTTTCATTCTTGGTTCAAGTGGATGGATATTTGAATCTACTATTCTACCCTGGATATATGAAATCGTGTTATTTATGTTTGTTGCTGTGTTTGCAGGTTTTCTTTTTAAGTTGATGCAATGGGATTCGTTCAGACAATTGATTATTAAAAGGGAGGAGGTAATGTTAGCAGAAAATGAAGATGCGGGATAAAGAGACTGCATAAGAACTCAGGTCTTTAGTGCGAATAATGATCATTACATTTTCTTTTTCTGATCTAAAGTATTCGCACCGACTACATAGGCATAAATAGAAGAGGGAACATAGTGAAGCGTGATGTTATTTTTATCCACACTTCCTTCTTTGTCAATAGTCGTCACTAACGCTGACTGTAAATTGTTTTTTCCGCAAAATTGTAAAAGGCTTTTAAGTTCGTCAGGATGATCAAAGTATCGATTACTCCATTTGATTTCAGCAGCCCATTGAGGTTTGAATGTTTTTTCGTCTATTCCGATCATATCGACTTCACCCTGAAACTTTCCAACAGACCATCGGGCATACCATGGAGTGAACCAATCTCTATGCATCCATTGTGCGAAAACAGCCGTCTCCACCATGTTGCCCATCGCCTGATCAGTGCCTTGTAATGGGGAGAAGAGTGCGCTGCGGAGACTTGGATTGGTAAGAAATATTTTATAAAAATTGGCACGCTTAAATCGTTTGGCATTATCATCTACTCTGTGGACTACTTTGATTAGAAACGCTGCTTCCAGATATTCCAGATATTTTTTTAGTAGATTTTTTTCGACGTTACTATTTTTTGATAGCTCATTTAATGAAACTTCATTACCGCTATTATAGACTAATGTTGTAAAAAATGAATTCAATTCCTGAACATCCTGAATACCGTACAGGCTCGGTAAATCCCGGAGGAGTACTTTGTCTACAATATCACTTTTAATATACCTTCCGGGATTTGATTGAATTTTTTCAGAAAAGATAACTTCAGGATACCCTCCGAAATTAATATAGTCAATAAAATGTTGATTGACTTCTTTGAGATGACTACTGGTAAAAAATTTAGTAATACTTCCCTTCCAAACCAATGTACCGGGCCTGATCAGCTGACTATAATCTTTCAGATGTATATATTCCTGGAATGTAAGAGGAGGCAACATAAATTCAGTAAACCTTCCCGCACCACTTTCCTGACTTCGGAGACGTAATGCCGCCGCCGCCGAACCAGATACAATAAATTTAGAATGAGGGTAACTATCGACAAGTACTTTAAGGTGAATCTCCCAGTCTTTCAGATATTGTATTTCATCAAAAAAAATAAACCAGTCTTTTAATTCATCGTTTCCGACAGCTTTTCTGATCAGTGCAAATAATTGATCCAGGCTGAGGTATAGGTATATCGGATTGTCAATACTGATGAAAGCTATTTTCTGATTAGGAGTCCCACCATTTAGCAAATGTTGGATCGTATGGTACATCATCACTGTTTTACCAACGCGCCTGGGCCCCATAAGCACGACAGCTCTTTTGATATCAGTTTCTGCAACAAGGGGATAAAACAGATCAAAATAAAGCCGCCTGCGCATCACCTCATAGTCTTCTTCGATAGTCCTGCTGACCCACCAGGGATTTTCAAACTTCAGTCGATCTAAAACAAGATCTTCTGGTATGGGAGTCAATTTGGGCTTTTTTGCCATAATAGCACTAATTTATAAAAATAGTATAGATTGATCTATACTATTTTAACAAAATTATTCATTTAAGATTAAAATGGATATTTTTATACCTTATATGCTTCAATACCCTCCACGTTTCGCTTATGCGTTACTCGTTATTCCTTATTCTGTAATCATTTAAATACGCCTCCTCTTTCGCCCGGATTTCCTGAATATCATCCTCCTCATGATCATCATAACCACACAGATGCAATACACCATGTATCATCACCCGGTGCAATTCTTCTTCGAAAGCGATATGAAATGACGATGCATTTTCACGGACACGATCTATGCTGATATAGATTTCACCTATGATCGGATTTTCTTCAAGGGGGAAGGTGATGATGTCTGTATAATCATCATGATGGAGATGTGTCCTGTTGATCTCAAGAAGAAAATCATCCGAACAGAATATGTAATCAATCCTGTCTAATTCATAACCTTCTTCTGCAATAGCATCTGTGATCCATTCCACCAGCCGTTCAGGGTCATGAAGATCAAAATCAATTTCATTGTTGGTAAAAAAAACGTTTGGCTTCTCCCGGTGTATGCCGGGCCAGGACGGGACGATTATATTTTCCACATCAATTCAACTGTGCGTCCATGATCAAGGAAATGAATCTCATCAGTCAGCTGTTTCATCAGGAATACGCCACGGCCACCTTCCTCTTCAAGATGGTCAGCATTAGTCGGATCAGGAATATTGACCGGATCAAAACCACTTCCTTCGTCTGAGATGATCAGGTGTATCTGATGTCCACGCTTGCGACACGAAATGAGAATTTGTTTTTGATCGTCAAACCGGTTGCCATGAGACATCGCATTATTTACGGCTTCAGTCAGACTGATCAGGATATTCGGGTATAAGTTCGGATCGATATTCAATCGCGTCACAAGCCGTTGTACGAAGATTTCGACTTCGCAGATGCAGCTTGGATTAGAAGGAAGTTTCAATATTTCAGTACTTATACCGATGACGATCTATTTTGAATTTTTCAAAGATTGATAATATTCCTCTACCAAAAACTTGTAGTATGGTCTCAGATCTGGTGACACAGATTTATATTGTTCGATTTCTGCTTCACGTTGTTTGATATACTGTTCAAGAGCTGGTGGCATTGATCTTTTTTGTTCGCGGGCGGTTTCGGCCTGGCGTTTCTGATCCTGATCCCGCTGACGGTCTGATTTTTCTGCTTCCAGCAGACGGGTCATGATATCCTTTTGACGATTGAGCGTTTCGTTCGTTAATTTTTTATTGACGAGATCGATTTCGATTTTATTCATGTCATCACCGATCTGATCAAGACCCGGATTTCCTTTTCCCTGTTCTTTCTTTTCCTGAGCCAAATCTTTCAGCGCCTTACGCATTGCTGCCTGACGCGCTGCCATTTGTGCAAATTCCTTACTCATCTTGCCATTATCCCCTTTCTTCATCTGTTCTGACATCTTCTGCATGTCTCCGTTGATACCTTCCTGCCCCTGTGTTATTTTATCCATCGGCGTACGACCACTTTTACCCTGTCCTTTGCCTCCGGGTTTATCACACATCTGGGCACCCGGCATCATGGAAGCCATTTGTTGTTGCATCTGGTTCATCACCTCACTCAACATTAGTGCCAAATCGTTGAGATAGGTCATCGTCCGTTGCTGATGTTCGCCAGAAAGAGGTTTATTGCGTTCTTCCAGTTGTTCAATACTCTTGTTGAGATTGACTTTTACATCGGTCACTTTTTCCTGTACAAAACTTTCAATCTGGGTTACCCTTTTACTCAGGGCATGCAGAGTGTCTTCCACAACTTTGAAATCATCTTTTATTCTATACTGATCCTGTACCAGGCTGACATATTTTGGAGTTGATACTTCAACATTGCCGAAATCAGTCATCAATTGTTCCTGGTCAAATGAAAGGGTCACGAGATTTTCGAGAAGTTGACGTAGCATGGCCATATCCTCTTCCATCTGTTGCATATCACCTGCTTTCATTTGGGCACCCATCTGCGAAGCCATATCCTTCATCCGTTGAGATGCATTTTTCTGTGACTTGGAGGCATTTTTATTTTGTTTCTGATCGATTTGTTCTTTGCTGTTCTTCATGTCCTGATCGATCTTCTCTGTCTGCTCTTTCGTACCCTCCATATTCTTCGGACGTTCTAGTTCTGCATTTTTCTTTTGCAGATCCTCCATCTCTTTTTTGATATCATCAAATTTTTTGTTGAGTGTGTCCTGCTTTTCGCCAAGCTCTTCATTTGGCTTTTTACTTTCTTCGGTCTCTTTGCTTAGATCATCCTGTTTTTGAGCAAGCTCCTCAAGTTTTTGAATTTCTTTTTCCATGGCAGCTTCGACTTCAAGCTGTTTGAAAAGCTCGAGCATCCGATCCAGTTCTTTTTCAAGTTGCTGATCATTCATCTCTGTTTTTTCCATCATATCGATGGCGCTTTCTTTCTCCATGTTTTTCATCAGCTCTTCCATTTTTTTAAGGAGGTCTTTCATTTCCTCACTTTGGAGCTGATCAAAAAGCTTTTGCACTTTCTCCTGTTTTTCTTTGAGCTCATCGGATGGCTTCGAGTGCTCTTCCTGGTTTTGGAGATTCTCTTTGTATTTATCCATCGCATCTTTCATCTCTGTCTGAAGAGAATTGTGACGCTCGATGAGTCTTTCAAGTTCTTTTTTATCCTGCCATTCGATTTTTTTCTCTTGCAACATTTTTTCGCGCATGGTTTTCATCTCTTCCTGAAGGTCCTTTGTTTCTTTCAGAGACTTTTCGAGATTAGACTGAATGCTGGCATTGTTTTCAGATTCCTTTTTCTCAAATTCTTCAGCGGTTGGCTTACGGTATTGCATGACGGGTGTACGACTGGCCTTGCTGCCATGAATACCATCATTGTCATGGACTTCGAAAAAATACCGGATTTCTTCACCGGGTTTTAATTCTACAGAATTGATGTCAAAAGCATGAGTGTATGAGAACTGGGTAGGATGAGGTACATCCATACCTTCTGTTTTTGTATCGATGATGTTGCCTTTATCATCGACATGCTCATACTGGAATGTAAGAGACCTGATGCCATAATCATCATCTGCATGACCGGCGAAATAGATCAAATTATTCTCAACACTATCCACGAATGATTCAACTGTTATACCGGGAAACCTGTCGGGTATGACTCTGATCGTATATTGAACGCTATCCGGATGAGCGATTAAACTATTGTTGAGAAATAAAGTATAGTGTCCGTCTTTATTCGCTTTTGATTTGAGAATAAAACGATCCTCACTTCGTCGCTCTGCCATTGTTTTATTTTGAATGCCTTCAAAGCGTGCATCCATAGCTTCAGTATGTGCTGCCTGAATATCCCAGGTGAGTTGTGTGCCTTCCGGAACGACAAGGTCTCCTATGTTATTCAGGTTTTCATCTTTGCGTCCTGTGTAAGAAGGATAGTCAAGACCAATGTCAAAAGACATGATACCTGGTTTTTTAATGACAGCCAATGTCATCTCTTGTGAAGAAACGGGGCCGGCGTAAATTTTAAAAGGCGTATCGTCCTGAACATTTTTAAAATGATATGAAAACGAAGCGGCACCATCTTTTCGAAGGCGATATGAATAATTATCAATTTCAATAAAAACTTCAGCAGGTGTCATGGAGCCTTCAGTCGAAACCTTTAGCTCATAATCATCATACTGAACGACTGAAAGCGATTGCGCTGGATCAATTAAGAAATGAAAAGGTGCTGCACGTTCATAAACTTTATTCGTATGAATCAATCGGTTAGCACTATCGCGAATCATGCTTGGTGCTGCAATCAATAAAGTCAATAAGACTAATGCAGGCGGAAGTACATAGCGCAAATATCTCCGGTTTTTATTTAAATCAATGGCCGTCTTGAATGGAACAAGCTCTATTTCTTTTGTCTTTTGTTCGATACCGGCGAACAGAAGTTCAGTATTGCCGGCTATACTATCCGCCTGGCGTTTGAGCTGGAGAATATTTAAAAGCTTGTCCTGGATATGACCGAAATGATTGCCGATGATGGTGGCTGCCTGATCGTGTGAAATCACCTTTCCAAGTCTGTAATATTGAGCCAGTGGCCACAATACGAGATAACCGAGGCTGGCTACAGACATCAGAATAAAAGACCCGAGCAATAGCTTGCGCATACCTCCACCGAAATAGAACTGGTTCTCAAGCAGCGCGTATACAAGAAATACCGCCAGAACGGAACCAACAGTAATGAGGCTACCGCGAATCAGTTTGTTGAGGTAAAAACGCCTTGTGAACGCATCCAGTTTCTGGATGAGGAGTTGATAATTGCCAGTTTGCGCCATGAAGTGATTGTCAGTAATGTAAAGTAAACGGTCTTTGAGTATAATTAATTCAACAGCTGGTCCGCCTGTTTTACACACACAAAACGACAAGTTAGGGGTAAAATGATGCAATTGTCAATAGTATCCTAAAGCTATTCATGAGGGGGTAAAATGAAGGGTTAAAAATATATATATAATGATCTATAAGTCAATTACATAACCAAAATTGGGGCCGAAAACAAAATTGATTAGTTGCAAGTCCTGGATTTAATTTTTATAGAAGTAGTGACAGGTCGCGACCTGTCACTACTTCTATAAAAATTAAACGGTGACATCCCATAACCTGTCCCTGCTCTAATAAAAGATTGGTTCCAATAATTATAAAAATTAAGTTGTGACCGGAAAGCAACTTCTGAAGGGTTGAAGTGTTGGGATATCTTTGCTCCATAACCTCCTTCCATGACTGTTGACGAGTTGATGTACTTGATTTTTGGTGTGATTATCATTTTTGCTCTTGTCTTTGACCTTGGCCTGATCAGTAAGGCGAATAAGACAATCTCCATTAAGCAGGCGTTTTACCAAACAGTTTTTTGGGTGTCCCTGGCATTGGGATTTTTTGTTTTCATGTGGTTGTATGATAGCCAGGTGGCAGCGTTGGAATATCTCAGTGCATACATGATGGAATGGAGTCTGAGCATCGATAATATTTTTGTGTTCATTCTCATCTTCACGGCATTCTCCGTCAAACCCAAACATTATGGCCGGGTGCTTTTACTTGGCATTTTGATGGCCATTGTGTTCCGGGTCATCTTCATTACAGTGGGCGTCACTCTTGTGGAACGTTTTCACTGGATACTTTATCTCTTCGGCGCCTTCCTTGTGTATACGGGATTCAAAATGTTTACGTCAACAGAAGACGAGGAATTTGATCCGCTTAAATCAAAGGTGTACAGGGCGGTCAAAAAATTTCTTCCTTTGACACCACACGATGGGGAAGGAAAATTTACAGTCTTTGAAAATGGCAAGAGAATGTATACCACTTTATTTGTAGTCGTGATCATGCTGGCGGCCATTGATCTTGTGTTTGCACTTGATTCGATTCCGGCAGTGATGGGAATATCACGTGACAGAATGGTTATTTACACGTCTAATATTTTTGCGTTACTCGGATTGCGATCATTATTTTTTCTGCTTCGCAGCGCTATATCTAAATTCGATTACTTGCAGCAGGGCATTTCCATTGTTCTTGTGTTTATTGGGTTGAAGATGCTGCTCGAACACTGGATAAATCCGTATGTTGAAAAAACTACTCAGGTGCTTATCTCATTACTTTTCATCATACTTTGTCTGGGGGGTTCAGTTCTTTATTCCATGATTTTCCAGAAGAAAGGAGTGCCGAAGGAAGCTGATGATTCTGACTCATCCACTAGCTAAAGCTAGTGGCTATTCAAGAAGAGAATTGAAATGGATTTCCGCCATCCACTAGCTAAAGCTAGTGGCTATTCAAGCTAGTGGCTATTCAAGAAACCGATAAAAGCTGGTGGTCCTTGAAACAAATGGCTAAAGCCAATTTTACACTCCCCGCTATTTTAAGTCTCCAGACTTAAAATCCATATTTTGAATCTTCTTCTATATTGTAATCTTCCTCAAGCAGCTTGTAGCTGCGATTGAAAAATAATTCTTCGAAAATGAAAATGTATGATAAAAACAGACATCTCCTACTCCCCACTAGCTAAAGCTAGTGGCTATTCAAGCTAGTGGCTATTCAAGCTAGTGGCTATTCAAGAAACCGATAAAGCCAATTTTGCTTTCTCACTCTCTCACTTCTCTCACTTTAGAATATTCTCTGAATCGTAGATCAGCACTTTTTCCCACAGAGGTTCGCATTCTTTTATAAAGGCTTTGTGTACATCTTCATTCTGATAAGCATCCTGGGCTGCTTTGTCTTTGAAGCTGACAATCAAGCTATACGTATAACTGCGATCAATGACAGCGCGATCAGTAGCAGCTGGCGTACCGACATGTTGAGTCGTAATGTATTCTGAAGCATTCAAAAAACGAATCAATGAAGATTCAAACTTGCTACGATCCTCTGCTGATGAAGGGTTTTTTAACCAGAAATACACAACATGATAAAAATTACCGACTTGTTGATTCTTTGTTTCCATAAAAGATTTCATGTTTGAATTTAACTCCTTAATTCCGTGCGAAAAAAACAAACGAATTTTACTTACAACAACTTCTGAATCACCGGAATTAATTCATCCGCCATCCTTTTTTGATCCTTCAGATCAGGATGTCCGCCACATCCGCCGGGTGAAAATTTTGTAAAAGTGAAAACAGAAACCGGCTTCAGGTTTTCAATCGATGCCTGAGCTTTTTCTTTCACAGCATCTAGACAGTGATTGAGTATATCGGTATTATAGTTGTCTTCCATCGGTGTATTCAACAACAGAACAGCAGCCTCAGGATAATAGTGATGTATCTTTTCAATAAAAGACACATAAACATTTATATACATTGAGGAATCGAATGGCTTCCTTGGTGTGACTCCATCTCCATCTGAAATATCGTTGGTGCCCAGGCATATCGTCACGATATCCGGTGTGAATTGTTTAAAATCCCATTGAAGACCATTTGGATTTCCATTCATGAATTCCTGTTCGTACACATCATTCATTGTGGGGCCATCTGTATTCCAGTTGCGATACATACCGATACCGCTTACGCCATTGACTATATAATCGAGATCCAGTGCCCTCGCTACTTTTGGTCCGTAAGCATCGTATGCATTGTGCTGATCAAACCAGGTGCCTCCACCGCAAGGCACTAAAGATTCATCATCATACATACCCACTGTCACTGAATTGCCAATAAATTCAATTTTCTTTTTTTCCGTTTTGGGCATTTGAAGTAAAGAATCCGCCTCGACATTGCGGATAATGATAGCACCTAATACCGGCTCTGTTTCCTTATACAGTTCGACTTCGTGAAAAGGTGATTTCGTCAGTGGTTTAAGTTCGATGACGGAAAACGTATCAACCTTTATGGCTCTACGTCCCTGGTGAACTCCGTCCAGTACGATAGAGATGTAATTGTATTTATCAGGTGGAGCTATATTCTTCAGCCAGATCCTGCATTGGCCACCTGCAAATCGAAACCGGAGACTTGAAGCGCTGCTGATTAATAGCCGGTTGCCGGAGGGATCTTGTACGGTACGTCCATGCCATTGAAAGAGATTTGAATTTGCGGGATAGTTGATCATTTCTTTCTTTGTGCAGGATATATTGAGGATGACAGTCTGGATGAGTAGTAAAAGGAAAAGGCGGTTCATAGATCACAAGATCAAAAATGTCCTTCAAATAACATCAGGATGTTTAACGTTGTCACCATTCCTCTAGTTGAAACTAGTGGAAATTCAAGGAAATAAAATGAATTGCCGCCACTTTTAAGTGGCGGATAATGGTCCTCAAAGTCTCATCCTTAAATCTTCTTACTTTTGGGCCCGGTTTATGTAATAGAATCGCTTTTAGCTTATGTCGAATGTCAAGGATAGTCTTATACCATTGTTGGGTACATTGTATCCCTGGCGTCGTCGTATTGCTTATGTGACATTGACGGCCTTTGTGTTAAGTGTCATTGTATGTCTGTTCATGAAAAACTATTACCAGGGGAAAACGGTCTTTTATGCCGCTAGTCAGGATCTGTTCAAACCGGAGAAGGTCTTTGGGAACTCCCAAAATGAGGTTTATTACTATGGTAGCGGAGAAGACATTGACAGGATCATGACCATAGGGAATTCGGATGAAGTCATTGATTTCCTGATTGATTCATTTGATTTATGGAGTGTGTACAAGATTAAATCCGGTACGCCCAAAGCACACTATAAACTGAGAAAAGCGTTTCGTGAAAATTATAATATTCTGCTCACCAAGCAGGATGCTCTTGAACTGACCATAGAAGATAAGGACCCGGAAAGGGCAGCAAAAATGACGAATGCAGCACGGGATCAAATTGATGTTCTTGTGCGAGGTATCATGAAGAGCAGTCAAATGGCATTGGCTACTTCGTTTCAAAAAGCTATACACAATAAGGAAGCCATGATGCAATCCACACTGGACAGCCTTATCTATCACCGCCGGAAATCAGGTATCTATGATTCAAAGGGACAAACTGAAATTCTGGCTACCCGGGTGACTGAAGTATCCAGTACGATAGAACGAGAGAAGGCTTCACTGGAAGAATTACAATCTATGCACAACCTATCTCCAAAACTCAGAGACAGTATACAATTGATCAAAGCGCGAATAGCTGGTTATACAAGAGAGATGAAACTTTTAAATAGTGCTGATACAGGATCGTTGTATAGTCTTTCAAATTTTAATATTGCAAAGGGTCGGGTAGAAGTTTTGGAATCACAATATGCCAGATCGTATGATCAGATAGCTTATGATCTTGAAAAATTGAAGACCTATAGTTCGGCTTCGGACATAGATGTATCTGCGCTTCATCTGGTAGAGCCTGCAGAGGTGCCTTTGTTTAAGAGCCGACCGAAGAGGTCAATCATTGTATTGGCCTGTACAATGGCTGCTTTTCTGTTTAGTCTTGGGGCGGTGCTGGTGATTGAGTCTTATCGTTCGACGGATTGGAAGGAAATTGTGAAGCCGAGGTCAGTCTGACAATACTTTTTATATCGCAAATCTGAAATTTGGGGACGTGAAAGCTCAGGCACAGCCTAAGCGTAACTTTTTTTATATTTGTAGAGATTATTCTAGCCCATTATTTGAAATGTATTGTAAGGGAATAGCTTGTAAATAAAAATAAATAAAATTTAAATAGAGATTAAAGTATTTATAAGCAATACTTTCAAATTTATTTTATTCGCTGAAATAGGTTCAAATATTTTATAACCACAAATACACTTTATCATGAAAAAGTTATTTTTTAATCCTCTTATATTATTGCTCTTATTATTATTTATGATGGTTGGATGTTCTCCAATGTATCAATTGCTTGAAACAAAATCAGAGGATACTTCAATCACTGATACGAGGTGCACATTTACCAATACTGATGTTCTCATCGAATATAATTTCTGGGAGAATGGAGGGCAACTCTCGTTCATGATTACCAATAACCATGACACACCTTTATATATAGACTGGGATCGCTCACATTTTATTTTTAATGGTATTTCCTATGAATATTGGTACGATGAAGAAGTGACCAAATCCTTTTATAGTTCAAGTACAGCGTCAAATGGATATACAATTGCAGAAGCCATGGTGACACTCCTTACCGGAACAAGTACTTCCGGATATCGCAGTAAAACAACTCAAACAAGCAGTTCTAAAATAAGACCAAAACAGATATTGGAGTTACCTCCTCACAGTTCAATATTTGTATCCAAATTTTCGATTACTAAAGATCCTTATTATACATGTGATTTTTCAATGCGTTATGTAGCAAACAGTAAATCCAAAAGCCTGAATTTTACAAAGGATAATTCACCCATAAGTTTTAGAAATTATCTTACCTACGCCACGAATGCTTCCTTTTCACAACCATTGACTGCCGACAATAGCTTTTATGTTGGATCTGTCTCAAATATGAATCAGAAAGTATTTTTTGGAAAACAACAATCAGAAAAATATTGTCTGGTCAACGGCAAGAAAATGCTTAGGACTTTCTACGGCTATCCTTATAAAAAGACAAGTGCCTTTTATATCTTGAAATACAAGTAAAATGGCAAAATATTTTTTGAAATAAATTTTTCTTTGCTACCCCATATTCAAATTCTCCTTCAAAAACACAGACGCCATCCTCTGGAGAGAAACCGGTTGAAGTATGGAACCTGGCTGCATGGAGCAAACCCTCATGGGTCCTCTTCCTGAAATATCTCTCTGACCCGGAAAAGGAACGCAAAGACAAAGCCGAACTGTCCGATATGTCTTATAAGCAATTGATCAGAAAGGAATTACAGTGGAATACCTGATCGACCATCACAAAGCAGATTGGGTAGATGATCTCAATAAATTTGTCAATAACAAGCTCTTTCCCTGTCTGAAAAAATTTAATGCAGATTCAGATAATGCGAATACACTGGAATATAAGATCGGGGTGATATTTAATGAGCTGAAAAACAAAATTCAGCGCGGCCGACCAATTCCGCTTTTTCACGCAGAATATTTCAAAATATGTCTGAATAGTTTCAAGGCACGGCGATAGTCCTTTAGGAGCAAAGTAATAATCGATTCGGTACACTATTTACCCTGATCATCTGCTTTTAGTTGTTTCCTATTCTCTATGGTGATAATTTTAATTGTGTTAAAAGTACATGCCATATTTCAACATCATAGTCTATAAGGGTGGCCCTTACGTAATGTTTTTATAAAATATTCTTACGTATGAAATTCCCTTAGGTGTACCTTTTTTAAAAAGGCCCGAAGAGTTCAGGTTCTTCGGTGACGAATTGACTCAACATTACAGGTTATTGGCCTTTGCACCCATCAGGGCCATAACGCATTGCAATATCACCCCCGAGTCTTTCCCACGCTGCTTAAATGTTTTAATAGACAGAATTAAAGTGATCATTCTTTTTTAATCTCTAAATCAATATGTATGAAAAAGGTGTACTTAGTATCAGGCTCCCTTTTATTTATCATGGTCATTTTGTCCTTTACCCTTGCAAACCAGGGTGATGAAGGCCTTGATCATCAACTGTATTCTATTTTGAGTGACCAAGGCTATACTGGTCAAATTCAAAAGCAACTTGAAATACGGCTGGGCCGAAAACTGGATCCCCGGAAAATAGACCTGGGCAGATTAATTTTTTTCGATAGAGGACTTGGCTTACACCAGGATAATGCCTGTGCGGGCTGTCATGCTCCAGCCTTTGGGTTTGGTGATTCTCAACCCATGGCCATCGGTGTGGACAACAATAATATTGTTGGACCACACAGGATGGGTCCCAGAAATCAGCGGAGATCCCCTTCGGTCATTAATACTGCTTTTTTCCCGAGTCTAATGTGGAATGGCAGGTTTACCGCTTTATCTGATGATCCGTTTGATAATTCTTCGGGATTTGAATTTCCTCCACCAGAGGGCGACAGTCTATTTAGTATTATGTATGGTTATGTGAGCAACGTAAAGCATTTGCTGGTTGCCCAGGCTCATATTCCATTTACGGAACTTCCGGAGATGGCCGTTTTTACAAATACGGCAAATTTGATATTATCCTTTTCCCGATTTTCAGGATTATCTGAAAATGAAGACGCCACAGGCCATAAAACGTCTTTAATTTTCCTGCCAACAGATAATAAGGTCGGTGCAGATCGATCAGTTTGTCCGACACCGGACTTTTCCCAATTTGATGATGGGCATGGGCTTTCTGTTCCACCGGTTGATCCTGTTTACCAATCATCCAATTTTGGAATACGAGCTAAAGTGTTGAACCTGATCAATCATAATCCCACCTATATAAAACTTTTCAAAAAAATATATCCGCAAGTGGCTCACACGCCTGTTGATTTTATTATGATGGGGGAGGTGATTGCCGAATTTGAATTCTTCCTGACGTTTGCCACAGCACCGCTCGATAAATTTGCTGTTGGAAAAAAGGATGCTATGACCTCCTCCCAAAAAAGAGGTGCACTGATTTTCTTTGGCCGGGGCAATTGTGTTTCATGCCATGCTGTCTCAGGAACATCGAATGAGATGTTCAGTGATTTTATCAATCACAATGTTGGAACGCCTCAGATCTATCCGGTTTTCGGTCTTGGCACCGGTAATGTTCCTTTTTCAGAAATAAATTGTCCCAATAAAACGGCGACGGGTACTTTGGATTTTGGCCGGGAGGAGTTTACCGGACAACTAGAAGACCGCTATATGTTCAGGACTTCGCCGTTGCGCAATGTGATCTTACAATCTTCTTTTTTCCATAACGGAAGTTTTAAAGATTTGAAAAAGGCCATTCGGTATCACCTTGATCCAACGCATAACATCGATCACTATTCTCCGGCCGCTAATGGAGTTCCGTCAGATTTAAAATACAAGCCTTCAGATATGCCCAATGTGATGGTCACGATTGATCCTCTTCTGGCTGATGGGATTTCGCTTGACGAAGATGAATTTGAAGATGTGTATCATTTTGTCAGAGAGGCTTTGTATGATGATCGGGCATCGCCGGAAAAATTGCAGGCGCTTATTCCTGTAAGAGTTCCTTCCGGAGTGAATTTGGCTCATTTCGAAGAACGAGAACTACCCCATAACCATTTATGGACGGCCGAAACTTCCGATGTGGCTATGTTGGATGCGCCGGGGAGCGAAGACTCTGCTGTAGAACCAAGATTGCTTTCTAATCTTTCCTCAGATGACTTTACGATGGTTATGCCAGAAAATGAATCAGCTGAAAACACAAGGCTGATTGTTACGGACATGAATGGGAACGTCATCGAATCCAGAAAAGATTTTTCTGCCGGACAGAAGTTCCGTTTTGGAGAAAATTATCAACAAGGAATTTTCTTTGCTGTAGTGTTTCAGGGAGAAAAGAAAGTGATTTTTAAGCTGGTTAAAATTTAATCCGGTTGCGGATTATCGGAAAGGATAAAAGAAAAGAGAGACGGGAAAAGGGGTGTCATGCGATGCCCCTTTTTATTTATCGCCCGAGTAAAAACATGTTGGAATTTATCGCCTACTCATGCCATAATGACTAGTGAAACAAAAGTTGTTCATGCGCAGAATAAAATCTTCGTCTTGCTCGAACCGGATCAAAAGAAATTTCTGGAATTTGTTCTGACCAAATATATTGAATCAGGAGTTGAAGAGATGGACCAGGAAAACTTCCTGGTCTACTTGAGTTGAAATATCATGCTGTGGCAGTTCGAGGCATTCCGCCCCTTCTGCCCCTTCTGCCTCTTCAGCCTCTTCCGCCCCTTCCGCCTCTTCCGCCTCTTCAGCCTTTTCCGCCCCTTCCGCCTCTTCTGCCTCTTCTGCCCCTTCTGCCTTTTCCGCCCTTTATTCAATTAATCATCAGGCAGTCAATTTTGTCATGTATAACCAAAGTTATATTGTAGACACTTTCCCGATCAGATAGGTTTGTAACACTTTCTCACATCCAAAAGAAATGTCGTTATGAAACTTAATCTACGATTTGTTCTATTTATTGCTTTGTTAATTATTTCAGGGTTCTCCTCTTCAATCCTCCATGCTCAGACATTTTCAGGTTCAACAGGTGCATTAACTGATAACAACTGTTCCGGTGCTTTTAATACTTTTTCAGCCACCGTTAGTGGTGTGGGCGCAACTGATGTCATTCAAAGTTTAACTATTAATATTTCACATACATGGGATTCAGACTTGAATATTTTCCTGGTGGGGCCAACAGGGACAATAATAGAATTAAGTACTGCAAATGGTGGCGCGGGAGTCAATTATGTTAATACTATTTTTAGTGATAGTGCGCCTTCATATATTACCACTGGGAGTGCTCCATTCACAGGCTCTTTCAAACCGGAAGGTAGAACTAATAATGACAACCAATGTGATCCTCCAGGCACGGTTGGTACGTATACTTTTGCTTCTCAATTTGGGGGAGCTAATCCCAATGGAAATTGGATATTAAAAATCAAAGATGGTGCTGTAGGTGATATAGGCACATTAAATTCCTGGTCTGTTACGATTGGACCATTATCATCTTTACAAAAAGTGGGAATTAATACGGTTAACCCACAGGCAACACTTGATGTAAATGGAAAGATAAAAATAGCTAATGATCCAGCACCGCAAGCTGCAGGTATGATTAGGTACTCCACACTGTTAAATGACTTTGAAGGATTTAACGGCAGTGTTTGGAAATCAATGACAGGTATACCATCTGGAGGTGGAAGTGGAAATGGATTAGTCCATCCAACTGCAGGATCTACTTTTGAAAGCGGGGCTAATTACCCGGGTATTACAGGTACAAGTAATACAGCAATAGGTGCAACTGCTTTAATTAATACTACAATTGGAAAACACAATTCAGCCTTTGGTGATAGTACTTTACTTAATAATACAACTGGAAGTTCTAATACTGCCGTGGGGTTTCAAGCTCTATGGGGTAATACGACTGGAATATGGAATTCAGCATTTGGTGTAACTTCTTTACTTTTAAATACAACAGGGAGTGATAATTCAGCATTTGGAGTATCTGCTTTAGGTTATAATACAACAGGAAGTGATAATTCAGCATTTGGTAGAAGAGCCTTGTTTGCTAACACAATAGGAAATTATAATTCAGCATTTGGTTATTGGGCATTATATTCTAACATTTCAGGAGATGATAATTCAGCATTTGGTAGAGAGGCTCTTTATTATAACACAACAGGATATAGTAATTCAGCATTTGGTAGAGAGGCACTTTATCATAACACAACAGGAATCAATAATTTAGCATTTGGTAGAGAATCATTATATTTTAATACTTCAGGGTATAATAATTCAGCATTTGGTATACTGGCTTTATCTGGTAACACAACTGGATTTTATAATTCAGCATTTGGTGATGATGCTTTACTTACTAATACAACTGGAAGCTCGAATTCGGCATTTGGTGATGGTGCTTTAACATATAATACAACTGGAACCGCTAATACTGCAGTCGGTTGCGGTGCTTTTTTAAATGGAGCTAATTTTTCTAATTCTACAGCAGTCGGTTACTTTGCATCAATAACTGCAAGTAACCAAGTAAGATTAGGAAATACTAGTGTTTCTTCCATTGGCGGATATGAGCCATGGACAGATCTATCGGATAGTAGATTTAAGAATAATATCAAAGACAATGTTGTTGGTATTGAATTTATTAAAAAGCTAAAGCCAGTTACATATCAGTTAGATGTAGCTAAGTTAAATGTGTTTTTAAACATTCCTGATAGCTTGAGGGATGTTAACAGTGAATCAATAAAAACTCACGAAATAAGACATGGCTTTTTAGCTCAGGATGTAGAGAAGGCTGCTAATTCATTGGGATTTGATTTTAATGGCGTTGATAAACCCAAAAATGAACAAGATCCTTACGGCTTGAGATATTCAGTTTTTGTGGTTCCTCTGGTAAAAGCTGTACAAGAACAGCAGGTAATGATCGAAAATTTGATTAGTGAAAATGAAATACTTAAAGAATGCAAAACTATTTACCAAAGCGAAAATACAGTGTTAAGGGAAGATTTTAGACAATTAGCCACACAAGTAAAGGCACTTAAAGAAATAGTTTTAAATAAAGAGGATAAATAATGGAAGGTAAAATAAGCGAAGTCCAATTTATTCTAAAATTTTAATTTATAAACATTGTTATATTTAATAATTCCAGCAATAAAGGTCTTTCATATTTAAATGTAGTCGACGAAAGGGAGGAGGAGGCCACGCACATAAACCTTATGATCAATTGATGTTTGGCCTCCTTCTAAATTTTATTTCAGCTCAAAAAATATTGAGTCAGGAGAATATTAAACACTGCTACAAAGAGAAAATATATGAACGTTTTAGTACAGACCATACCCGATACATATTCCGTATATACATTTCGGGCAGCGCTTGAAAGGATAGTCGGGCTGGAAGCGCAGATACAAAAGCTGCAACATTCTACTCCTCAACATAACCTTGTCATACGTATTCATCAATCTCGCCGAATCATCTCAATACTGACGTTAGATATATTGTATATCCGGGCTGAGGATAATTACAGCCGCATATATTTGAAAAACGGCTATCAGTATTATGTATGCCGTACTTTAAAATCCCTTGCAGCAGAAGTGCCTTCATCAGATTTTTTACGATGCCATCGTACGTACCTGGTGAATCGGAGTGATGTCAGGGAAATCAACAGGTGTAATCATGAGATCATACTTGCGAATGGAATTCGAATTCCAATGGCGAGGAGGTTTTTGAAGGGGTGTGTTGAGGGCATAATTTCACGTTGACATGGACAATGAGAACAAATATTTCTTCGTATCTGGAATTGAGTTTACTACTGCAGCTAAATGAGATGCTACGTAGTGGTCAGATCCGACCACCGAATTTCGTGAGACAAGCAAAAGTTATCTATGAAGACTTTTTTCCACAGGTTACGTTTGTGATGCTCATGAATACCAGCCTAACCAACCTCGCCCAAAATAAATTATGGAAAATCAAATCGAAATCACAAGAGAGATTTAATACTCCACAGATTGTTTTGATAGTACTGGGTGTAATACATGGAATGGATTTTCATTTGTTTTCAATTTACCCTGATCAGGTAAAAAAGGAGATTCATTATCTTTTTTTGTTGCAAAAACTGAAGCCATTTTTTCCTTAAGGGAGGACATGGCTTTGCCCATTTTTAAATAGCCTATAACAAAGGTTATATAGGATGCGATTTTTTTGACTGATAGGTTTGTGACATTCTTTCATCATAAACAAAATGTCATGAAACCACTATTCTCATTCCGATTTCAAAGCTGGAAAACAAGGGCATTTGGATGTTTCCAATGTTTTTCACTTCTTCTACTGATTTTCCTCGCCCACAATCTCGAAGCACAACTTGCTTACAAGATTGATGACGTCAACGGAGAGACCCTATATCTTCCTGGTCCGCAAGGCTCAATTACAATTTATGATTCAGGAGGCCCTTTCGGTGTATATCAGAATTTTGAAGATTACTCCGTCACCATTTGCTCAGATTTCCAGTTGGCAGGTTGTCCCCCCATTCCTGAAATCAATGCCATATTCTATGAATTTGATGTAGAAGCACAGGCCAATTGCACCTATGACTATCTCGAAATCCCTGATTTTGGGACCTATTGCAATGGCAATACTCCTCCTCTTTTCCAACCTTTCATTTCGAGTGGTTTGGAAAATCCTGATGGATGTATGACTCTTCATTTTCATTCTGATTTATCTATTGCGGGTGAGGGTTTTGAGGTGAATTTTTTCGCAGATTATATTCCTGTTAGTCCCGAGCCTCTGATTTGTGGGACTTCTTTTGAAGGTTTTGTCGGGGTAGCGATTGAAGGCTGCTTGTCCTGTCCGCATGAGTTTGATTGTGGAGGGAATACATATGGTCCTTATTACGGTGTACCAGAACAATATTCAATCGAAACTACCGGTATAACAACGCTGACCATTACAGGCGGTGTTGATTTTTTCGTTTATGGCAGGAGCACGAATATCGGTCCTAATGGATGTCCACCTGTGACTTCAATCGCATGCGCAGTGGGAAATCAATCATCGGTTACTTTCAATGCTGATGATTATCCATTTGGAATTTGGGTTATAATCACCTCTTATGATGGTGACGCGTATAATCTTAGTGTTCAATGCGGAGGAGCCTGTCAGGCATGCGATCATTGTTTTGCATTCCTTCCCCGATATCAATCTGCTAATGTCATTGATTTTCAAAACAGGTATTGTGGCGAAGGTGGAATCTTAAGCCTTCAGGGTGCGCAGAATCAGCATCGGTCCAGTGTGATCGCTTATGATTGGGATGTGCCAAATGCAAATGAACAATATACCAGCGGTACGAATTCCGCCTCTGAAAATCCTTCAATTATTTTTCCGGGTCCCGGCTCTTATACAGTATGCGAGACAGTTTATAGCGGAGGTGTGGAAGTTTTTAATTGTTGTCACACCGTTTTTGTAGGTCCCTGTAATGTCCCCCCAGTGGCGTATTTCACAGCGCAAGCGGGAGCCTTCGATCGTTTTGTTCTGAACACAAATGGCAATGGCAACAATATCCAGTGGACTTTTTCTGATCCGGATGTTTTTTTCTTCCAGGGTAATGAAAATTCCTCCAACCCGGTGATTGTCATTCCAAATCAAACCTGTGTAACTGTCTGTCTGTATGAAACCAATGCATGCGGTTTTTCATCGTACTGTATTAAATTGTGCCAAGGCAATGCATCATGTCCCGGAAGTACACCTCCGGTCTATATCACAAGTGAAATTCAACCAGAAGTTGATGATCAGACAGTCTCGATCAATCTGCCCAATCCACCCTCCGGTGGCCAGGCTACTTATGCATGGGATTTTGGTGATGGAACTTACGCTACGACAAAAAATATCTCGCACACATTCCCCGAGTATGGTAACTACATGGTATGCGTGGTAGTTACCGTGGGATGCAGAACCTGGTGCTATTGCTGGTGCGTTCATCTCAATCCATGTGTACCCATCTACACCTACAACGATAATGAACTCGAGGTTGAATTTGCAGGATCAGAAACAGCCCTTACTTACAAAATCACTTCTTCCACCCCGATCGCACCCGGCGAAAACTGGTTAGTCAACGGAGATCCGGTCAATGGTAATTCAACCCAGCTTACTTATACATTCCCATCTGCAGGTAATTATACCATTTGCTTCCCATACCTCGGCATTGATGGTTGTGTCAATTATTATTGCATCGATGTGGGAGCTGGAAATCCGTTCGCCTGCAATAATATCACATGGCAATACAATGCGACTACAGGTTATCGTTTCAATCTTCCTTCAGGGAACAGTGATATCCTCTGGACAATTGATGAGACCAAACAGGATATCGGGCATGCGATCACAAGCAGTTGGGTACTTCCAATCAATCCCTGTGGCTGGAAAACTATTTCCGTAAGATACTTCGATGGCGTACGCTACCGCATATGTTGTCTTCGCATCTATCTGTGTGCACCAGATGAATGTTACAGCTCCATTGATTATGGTTATTTGTCAGGTACCAATGAAGCCACCTTTAAACTAAATACTACCGGCAATACAGATCTCACTTGGTACTTTGATGATGCACCCACACAAACCCTGGGCACAGCTACATCTCTTGCGATTCCCTACCCGGGTACATGTGTTTCCCGATGGATATCCGTTCGTTATAAAGATAGTTCCGGAAGATGGCGCATTTGCTGCAGATACATTTATTTCTGCAATCCCGCTTCATGCAATATTATCCAGGTCAAATACAATACCACAAGTGGATATTCCTTCACCGCACAGCAGGCTCAGGAGAATATGTCCTGGATCGTGGAAGAGACACAAACCGCACTCGGCACAAATCAGACGAGTAATTATCTCCCGGTAAGCGGTACGTGTGATTATAGGACTGTGTCGCTTCGTTATTGGTTACCAGGTTTTGGATGGAAGTTATGTTGCATTCGTGTCTATTGGTGTGATCCGGTCACATGCAGTGATAATATTACATTCAGCACGTCCAACAATACATTGGTGCTTACTGCTCCGGACAATTTGCAATCTATTGAGTGGTATAAAGATGGTAATTCACTTGGTTCATCAAATCCGCAAACGACCAGTTTGTCTTCTGGTACAAGTCATACGATATGTCTTCGCTATCTGGATTTGTGTGATAATGCGTGGAAATATTGTTGCCGTACCTATACGTCCGGTGGATCAGGAGGTAATCTTATTTTTGATTTTGACAACAAAGTATGTGGTTCACAAAATCAAATTGTCGAAATACCACTTCGGGTGAAAGGATTTACAAATCTTAAAAACTTTCAGTTCAGTGTATATTTGGAAGATTCACTTAAAGGACGTCTGGTGGAAATAATACCCGGAACCATCAGTGGTGATTTAGAAACTAATGTTTCAAATGCAGCAACAGGCCGGGTCTTTTGGGAAAGTTCAACGAGTGTCACGATCCCGGATAATACTATAATCGCTACTGCCAAAATAACGGTACTGACCAATACGACCGGCGAATCTAAAATCACAATTACTGGCACACCCATCCCCATCTATGCCGAAGATGGATCCGGAAATGAAATTGTGCCTGTGGTACGTGATGGTTCCTTCTGCTTCGAACATCTTGTCCACATCTGTGGAAAGATCACACGTGAAGACAATCTGCCCATCAACAATGTCAGTGTCAGTCTTAATGGATGCAAACAATACACGACTTTGACGGATCAGAATGGACAATACTGTTTCAATGATATTCCTGCAGGATCGGGATATGAAATCCGTGCTTCGAAAGATATCAATTACAAGAATGGTGTCAATACAGGTGACCTCAGTGCGATCAAACGACATATACTCGGGACTGTCAAATTGAATTCACCTTACAAGATCCTGGCAGGTGATGCCAAGAAGAATAATGGTGTCAATACAGGTGACGTCTCTGAACTGCGCCGGTTGATTCAAAATGTAATTACTGATCTTCCGACATGTGAATCGTGGGAATTTACAGATAAAAAATATGTCTTTGCAACTCCTGAAAACCCATTTTCAGTTACCTGGCCGAAAAGCGTGGTGATCCCTGATCTGCAGCAGGATGTCAATGATGCGGACCTGATCGGTTGGAAGATGGGCGATGTCAATTTGAGCAATAATCCTTCCGCTATCGCAGGTTCTTCAGAACTTGAAACGCGGTCAGTGACAGATTTGTATTTGTCATTATCATCGGTAAACTTACCGCATGAGGATACCTTTTTCCTGGATGTAACTGCGCAGCAATTTGATGATGTACTGAACGGATCATTTTCGATACAGTATGATGCATCCAAATTGGAATTGGCTGGAATTTCAAATCGTCATCCTGCGCTTGATCTGAGTGATGAGGAATTTGTGATCAATCCTGTGGGGAACATGGTTTTTGTGTGGGAATCTTCTTCGGGAGTGACATTGCCGGATAGCAGTGTGTTGTTTTCTCTGATGTTCATACC